>JAACFO010000142.1 GCA_009937425.1 Gammaproteobacteria bacterium | reverse complement strand
CGCCCACTTCACGGGTGCCGAGCCAACCCATGAAGCGCCCCACCTGCTGATCGATAATCTCCTCAGCCTGGCGGGCGGCGTCTTCCCGTGAACGCCGGTTCTCCTCGATGACATCGTGGAGATCATCGACGGTGTAAAGATAAACATCGTCCAGCACCCCCACCGCCGGATCGATGTCCAGGGGAACGGCGATGTCGACCATGAAGACCGGCCGGCGCCTGCGGGCTTTCATGGCCTGGCGAACATCATCGACGCCCAGTATGGCGTCCGGGCTGCCGGTGGATGCGATGACGATATCCGCTTCGGCCAGGTGCCTGGCGATCTCCCCCAGCTCGATGGCGTAGCCGCCGAATTCGCTGGCGAGCCGATGGGCGTTCTCCAGGGTGCGATTGGCGATGACCATACGCCCGAGGCTGTTGCCGGACAGATGCCGTGCCGCGAGCTCGATGGTTTCTCCGGCGCCGATGAGCAACGCCGTGTGGGTCGACAAGTCCCCGAGGATCTGCCGGGCCAGCGCCACGGCTGCGAAAGCGACGGAAACCGGGCTCGAGCCGATGGCGGTGTCTGTGCGCACGCGCTTGGCGACAAAAAAGGCTTGCTGAAAAAGCTTGCCCAGTAGCGTCCCCACGGTGCCGGAACTCCGTGCCGCCCCGTAGGCGACTTTGAGTTGCCCGAGGATCTGCGGTTCGCCCAGCACCATGGAGTCCAAGCCACTGGCCACCCGCATCACATGGCGTACGGCGCCGTCCGCCCGGTGGATGTACATGTGCCGCTGCAGTTCCCTGGTGCTGAGACCGTGGTAGTTCTGGAACCAGCTTCTGACGCCGGTGTCGTCACCCGCTTGCAGGCCGAGATACAGATCGGTCCTGTTGCAGGTAGAGAGAATTGCCGCTTCCTCGACGCCGTCACAGCTGTGCAGTTCGCTCAGGGCGCGGGGCAGCTCATGGGCGCCGAACACGATGCGCTCGCGCATGCTCACTGGCGCCGATTGATGATTAACTCCGCAGGCGAAGAGGGTCATTTGAAGGTTTTGACTCGAGACTGAAAAAATAGTGCGGCAAGACCCTGTTCAAAACAAGCTGTGCCAGGAGGCCTGAAGGCGACTTTCCATCCTTGCCCATAGCAGAAAACCCCTGCCGACACGGTAGTTTACGCACGCGCCTTCCACGTTTATAGTCAGTATTTCCTCTACTCGGATGGGGCCCGATGATTCCGCCCGGCCCCTGGAGGGGTATGGCAGGGACGCGAACCCCGACACTGTTCCTGACCCTGCGACTGACTAAGCTACTGTGTACGGTGACCTCAGGCAGGCCTACGATCCACCTTGAGCCATGAGAATGACTGACCAAAGCAGGCCGGGATCCGGCCACGACCACCCTGCTCGCGAAAGCGCCACGCGACCGCTCTCTCCGTTGGCATTGATCATGGGCGCAAGCCTGATGATCTCAGGCTGTGCCGATATGATGCCAGAGAAAGACAGCAGCGCGCCGGCTGAGCCTTCCGAAGCGGTGCAGGGGGTCGCACCAGCGGTCATCGAAGCACCCACCTCCGGCGCCGAGCAAACGCCCGCGCCCGCTGTCGGTGGCTCCGAAGTCGCGGGAAGTTCCAGCGAGGATAATCTGTACAAGCTGCTGGTGGCGGAGATCGCCGGACGCCGCGGGCGCATGGATTTGTCCCTGGAGAATTATCTGGAAGTGGCCCGAACGACCCGGGATCCGGCGGTTGCCGAGCGGGCGGTGCGCATTGCGGTTTTTGCCCGTGATCAGGAGGGCGGCCTGGAAGCGGCCGGCCTGTGGACCGAAATAGCCCCGGAGAGCACCGACGCCCGCCAGGTGTACGCGGCCCTGCTGCTGCGGGCCGGCGAGATCGACACTGCAGTGCGGCAGCTGGACGCCGCTGTGCCCAATTTTGCCGGCGGTTCCGCGGAGGCCTATCCGCGCATCTCCGACATGTTGGCTCGGGAGCGTGACAAGGCGGTGGCGGTCGCGGTTATGGCGCGTCTCGTAGGTGGCCGCCCGGACGACCTGCACGCCCAGTCCTCATACGCCCGACTCCTGGCCCGCTCTGGTCAGACCGATCGCGCCCTGGAGGTTTACGAGAAAATTCTGGCGCTGGATCCGGACGACCAGCAGACACTTATCACCTACGCGCGCCTTCTGCAGCGTCAGGGTAAGACAGAAGCGGCGCTGGGCACACTCGCAAGTGCGCTGGCGCGGCGTCCGCAGTCCGATCGCGTGCGCCTTACCTATGCGCGCCTGTTGGTGGATTCCAAGCAGTACAACGACGCCCTCGATCAGTTCGCGCGGTTGTCGAAACGCGCCCCTGACAACGCCGACGTGCGTTATGCCTATGGCTTGCTGCTGATGCAGACCAATAACTTGAAGGAAGCCGAGGCGCAGTTCAAAGAGCTCATCGCACGGCGCGAGCGTTTGCCGGTGGCGTATTACTACCTGGGCCAGATTGCCGAATCCAGGGAAGACATCGAAGCGGCGCTCGCCGCATACCGAAAGGTGAATGACGGTGAGCATCGACTCAATGCGCAAATCCGTGCCGCAGTGCTGCTGGCGGAAAGCGGGCGTTTGGTGCAGGCGCGCGCCCATTTGCAGGGTCTTCGCAGCGACAACAGTCAGCAGGCTATTCGTATCTACAGGGCCGAGGCCGAAATCCTCACCAAGCGCAAGGATTTTGCCGACGCGATGCAGGTCTATAACGGCGCGTTGCAGGATTTTCCCTCGGACACGGATCTGCTTTATTCCCGCGCAATGCTTGCCGAGAAGATGAACGATCTGGTGATGCTCGAGCAGGATCTGCGATCCATCCTGTCCCGCGAGCCTAACAACGCCGATGCGTTGAACGCTCTGGGCTACACTCTTGCGGATCGGACTGATCGCTATACCGAAGCCTACGAACTCGTCAAACGTGCCTACGAGCTGAAGCCGGACGACCATTACGTGATCGACAGCATGGGCTGGACCCTTTATCGCATGGGCCGCCACCAGGAGGCGCTCACGCACCTGCGCCGGGCCATGGAGCTCAACGGCGATCCGGAGATCGCGGCGCATCTTGGCGAAGTGCTGTGGATGACCGGCGACAAGAAAGCCGCCATTGATCTGTGGGACACGGCCCTCGAGAGCAAACCCGACGACCCACGGTTGCTGGACGTTAAAAAGCGCTTCAAGCAGTGAACAACCCTGCCCGGATGGTACCGGCCGGCGCGGCCAGCGCCGTCGATCCGCGCAGGTGATCCGGGCATCCCCCATCGCAATTTCCCATGCGCGTGCGGCGCGCCTTGCTCTTATTGGCGTGGCATTGCTGCTTGCGGCCTGTGAAACGACGCCGGAAGTGATGCCGGTGGACGACCCCGAGCGTGTCTGGGCCGAGCACCAGGCGCGGCTCGCGGCCATCGACCAGTGGGCCGCAGTGGGTAAGCTCGGCATACAGTCAACAGAAGATTCATGGACTGCCGGCCTCAACTGGCTTCAGGACCGGGATAGTTTCACTATTCGACTGAGTGGGCCCCTGGGACAGGGACTCATGGAGCTGCGTGGCTCCGGGCGGATTGTCGAGATGCGCACCGCGAACGACGGCGTTTACCGGGCGACGACGGCGGAGGAGCTGATGCAGACCCACGCCGGTTGGCAAGTGCCGCTGTCGGGCTTGCGTCACTGGATTCTCGGACGCCCGGACCCGCGGGCACGGATCGTCGAATTGGCGCTCGATGCGGGCGGGCGGCTCGCCGAGCTCCGTCAGCTCGATTGGCACATTCGCTATGGGCGTTACGCTGAATTCGACGGCGTTGTTCTGCCTACCAGGCTGACTCTGGAAAATACGCGCTTACGGGCGAAGCTGGTGGTACGCAGCTGGCGTACAGGGCCGGATTCGACCTAGATTGCCGGCGTCGCCCATGAGCACCACCGTCTGGCCAGCCCCTGCAAAGTTGAATTTGTTTTTGCACGTTCTGCGCCGCCGCGACGACGGTTACCATGATCTGCAAACCGTCTTTCAATTCATCGACCTGGAAGACCGTATCTCGCTGTACGTTCGCCCGGACGGTCGCGTGCGTCGCACATCCGCCCATGCCCAGGTGGACGAGGACGCCGATCTGGTGGTTCGAGCAGCGCACCTGCTCAAGCAGGAGACCGGCACCTCCCTGGGTGCCGACATCTCGGTGGACAAGCGCATCCCTCTGGGTGCGGGGCTGGGCGGCGGCAGCTCCGACGCGGCGACCACGCTGCTGGGGCTGAATAAAGTCTGGAACCTGGGTCTTGGCAGCGACGATCTGGCCGCGCTGGGATTGCGCCTGGGGGCGGATGTGCCGGTGTTCGTGCAAGGTTTGGCCGCATGGGCGGAAGGTGTGGGTGAGCGACTCCAGCCCGTGGAGTTGGAAACGCCCTGGTACCTGGTAATCAACCCGGGGTGCTCGGTCTCCACCCAAAGCGTGTTCTCCCACCCCGCGTTGACACGGGATAGCGCGGCGCTGAGAATACGCGACTTTCTGCCGCCGGGTGGCGGGCAAGTCCTGTCTCTGCGGGCACTTTTGGATTCAGCCAGAAACGACTGCGAGGCGGTGGTGCGGGCGCTCTACCCGGAGGTCGACGAGGCGTTGCGCTGGCTTTCCCGTTGCGGCGATGCGCGCATGACCGGTACCGGGGCGAGCGTGTTCGCGCCCTTCGCCGAGCGCGCGCAGGCACAACAGTGGTTGCAAAGCCTGCCCGACGCCTGGAGCGGCTTCGTTGCCAGGGGAATGAACCGCTCGGCCGTTCTCGCGTTAGTGTAAAATTCCGCGCTGAGGGCGCCGGCGGCGCCGTGGGGCTTACCCCATCATCGACGAGAGTCAGGGCCTAGCAACGAGCGTCATGTTGGGGCGTAGCCAAGAGGTTAAGGCACGGGACTTTGACTCCCGCATCCCAGGTTCGAATCCTGGCGCCCCAGCCATCCACAAAGGGAGTGAGCGGCTGTGAATGATCGGCATTTCGAAGGCCGTAACCAGGCCGGCAACGAGGGCTACGTGGGCAACGGCATGGATGAGAACAGCTCCATGATGGTGTTCTCCGGTAACGCCAATTTGCCGCTTGCCGAGGAGATCGCCGCGCGCCTCAAATTGCCGTTGGGCAAGGCCACCATCGGGCGCTTCAGCGATGGCGAGGTGATGGCGGAAATCGACGACTCCGTGCGCGGCAAGGACGTGTTCATCGTCCAGTCCACCTGCCGGCCGGTGGACGAGAATCTCATGGAGTTGCTGGTCATGATCGACGCCGTGGGCCGGGCGTCGGCGCGCCGTGTGACGGCGGTAATACCGTACTTCGGTTACGCGCGCCAGGACCGCCGGCCGCGTTCCGCGCGGGTCGCCATCTCCGCAAAGCTGGTGGCCAATATGGTTTCCATGGCCGGCGCCCACCGGGTGCTGACCATGGATTTGCACGCCGATCAGATCCAGGGTTTCTTCAGTATTCCGGTGGACAATATTTACGCATCGCCGGTGCTGCTCGGAGATGTCTGGAAGCACAAGTACGGGAACCTGATCGTGGTCTCGCCGGATGTCGGCGGCGTGGTGCGTGCCCGGGCGCTGGCCAAGCGTCTGGATGACGCGGATTTGGCCATCATCGACAAACGCCGCCCCCACGCCAACGCCGCCGAGGTCATGAACATCATCGGCGACGTGGGTGGGCGCACCTGTGTGCTGGTGGACGACATGGCCGATACGGCGGGAACCCTGTGCAGTGCCGCGGCCGCCCTCAAGGCGCAAGGCGCCTCGCGGGTGGTGGCCTACTGTACCCACGCCATTTTGTCGGGCCGGGCCGTCGACAATATCGAGGGGTCGGAGCTGGATGAGCTGGTGGTCAGCAACACGATTCCCCTGGACGAGCGCGCCGAGGCCTGCACGAGAATCCGCCAGCTGAGCATCGCCGAGCTCGTCGCCGAGAGCATCCGGCGCATCAGCCACGAGGAATCCATCGGCGACCTGTTCATGGACTGACGGATCGGCTGCCTGGAAGAGCAAATAGATCTGTCCCCTTTTTGCCCCCATTTGTATATGATCGGTGGTTTGATTCGTCGACGCCTGATTTCTCGGAGAACTGGAAATGAACGAGTACGAATTGCGCGGTGAGCTGCGCGACGGAAGCGGTAAGGGCGCTGCTCGCCGGCTGCGCCGCGAGGGCATGATTCCCGCGGTGCTTTACGGTGCCGGGAAGGACACCGTATCCATCAAGCTGGACGCCAACGATGTACACAAACGCCTCAAGAACGAGGCCTTTTTCTCCCATATTCTCGATGTGAAAGTGGGCAGCGAAGACACCCAGGCCGTGCTCAAGGCCCTGCAGCGGGATCCGGCCACGGATTTCGTGACACACATGGATTTGCTGCGGGTCAGCAGCAGCCAGGAAATCACCATGCATGTGCCCCTGCATTTCGTCGATGAGGACACTTGTCCGGGCAAAAAGGCCGGTGGCGTCATCAACCATCTCCTGGTAGACCTCGAGATCAGCTGCCTGCCCAATGATTTGCCCGAGTACATCGATGTGGACATGTCCGAGATGGACATCGGAGATTCCCTGCACCTGTCGCAGTTGGTCATGCCCCGGGGTGTGACCCTGCTGGCGCTGGCTCAGGACCCGGAGCACGATCAACCGGTGGTTTCCCTGCAGCACTCGCAGAAATTCGACGAGGAAGAGGAAGAGGAAGCGCTTCTCGCGGAAGGCGAAGAGCCGGAAGAAGGCGAGCCGGCTGCCGATGGCGAGGCGCCAGCGCCAACGCCGGAGGAAGGCGAAGAGAGCTAAGGGCGCCGCGCGCTCAAACGGCTTTTTCTGGATAGCTATGCACATAGCGACTACCCGTGTGAAGTCTTCGCCGTTGCTCGTATTGTCTACACCCCCTCCCTGTCCCTCCCCCTCTTCAAGGGGGAGGGAACGCCGCCGGTAGGCAGGTGACTGAGCCATCTGAAGGGAGATCCAGCCCGATCCGACTACTGGTAGGTCTAGGCAATCCAGACCCGCGCGATGCGCGCACGCGTCACAACGCGGGCTTCTGGTTCGCCGATGCCGTCGCATCACGCTGGGGCGCCAGCTTCCGGTCGCAATCGAATTTTTTCGGCGACGTCGCCGACTGCCAGGTCGGCGGCCAGCGTCTGCGCCTGTTAAAACCCATGACCTATATGAACAACAGCGGCCGCTCGGTGGCGGCCCTGGCAAACTTTTACAAGTTGGAAAGCGAAGAGATCCTTATTGCCCACGATGAGATCGACTTACCTCCGGGCACGGTGCGCCTCAAGCGCGGTGGTGGTCATGGCGGGCACAACGGTTTGCGAGACATTCTTCCGCAACTGGGTAGTCCCGACTTCGCGCGTCTGCGCATCGGCGTCGGCCATCCGGGTAACAAGAGTGCCGTCGTCGGCTACGTGCTGAAGCCCGCAAGCGCGGACGAGCAACGCGCAATCGACGATGCGCTGGCACTGGCGCTGGATCACTTCCCCGAAATCGTTGCCGGAGAATTCGCGGCAGTGATGAACTCTCTGCACACAAAAGCGCCGGATGAGTCAAACGAATAATGGGATTCAGGTGCGGCATCGTCGGCTTGCCGAACGTCGGCAAATCGACACTTTATAACGCCCTCACCAGCGCAGAGATCGCGGCGGAGAATTATCCTTTCTGCACCATCGATCCAAACGTCGGTGTCGTGCCCGTGCCCGACGAGCGGCTGTCGCGAATTGCCTCCATCGTGTCGCCGGAGCGGATTGTGCCCACCACCATGGAGTTCGTCGACATCGCCGGGTTGGTTGCCGGTGCGTCGAAGGGCGAGGGCCTGGGCAACAAATTTCTCGCCAATATTCGTGAAACCCACGCCATCGCTCACGTGGTGCGTTGCTTCGAAGACGACGATGTCACCCACGTGGCCGGTAAGGTATCTCCCGCCGATGACATCGCCATCATCAACACCGAACTCCTGCTCGCCGACATGGAACAGGTAGAGCGCGCCTGTGAGCGTGCCGCCAAGGGCGCCAAATCCGGCGACAGGGAGTCTCGGGCCCGGCAGGCACTGATGCAACGGGCGATGGCGCAACTCGACGCCGGCGAACCCTTGAGAACCCTCGAGCTGGACGATGCCGAGCGGGACTGGATGAACCAGCTGCAACCGCTCACCGCGAAGCCAGTACTATATGTAGCCAACGTCGCCGAGGGAGGATTCGACAACAACCCTTTGCTGAAAGTGGTCGAAGCCCTTGCTTCATCGGAAGGCGCACCGGTAGTGCCCATCTGTGCCGCCATCGAATCCGAGCTGGCGCGGCTTCGCGACGACGAGAAGCTCGAGTTCCTCGCCGATATGGGATTACAGGAGCCGGGTCTCAATCGATTGATTCGCGCGGGTTATTCTCTGCTGCAGTTGCTGACTTTTTTCACTGCGGGACCAAAGGAAGCGCGGGCCTGGACCGTGCGCCGGGGTGCGACGGCACCGCAGTCGGCCGGGGTGATCCACACGGACTTTCAAAAGGGATTTATCCGCGCGGAGATTGTGGGTTACGATGATTTTGTCGGTTTGAACGGCGAGCAGGGTGCCAAGGAAGCGGGCAAATGGCGTCTGGAAGGAAAGGACTACATCATCCAGGAAGGCGACGTCGTGCATTTTCGATTCAATGTTTAAACTTCTCAGTCGCGGCGAACACGCGAATGCGCAAGCACTCCCCTGAACAGGAGATGTGACGATGGAGATGACGTACATTGATACACCCGCCGATCTGACCATGCAGATCGGTGAAGCGATGTTCACGCAACGGGCCATCCGGCGCCTGCGATCCGATAAACCCGTCAGCGATGCGGATTTAAAGACCGTGCTCGATGCGGCATCCAAAGCGCCGAGCGGTGGAAACACACAGCCAGGGCGCTTTCTGGTTATTCGCGAGCGCGACACGATCAAGGCCTTCGGCAAACTCTATCATGAGGCGTGGTGGGCCAAGCGCCGTGACGCCTACGGTTGGAAGAACAGGTCCGACATGCCGGAAGATTCTCCCTACAAGATGGCGGCGTTGCTCGCCGATGAGATGGTCGACGCCCCGGTGATAATTCTCGCGTTCACCATTGGGCGGGGCGGCGCATCTTCGATTTTTCCCGGTGTCCAGAATTTGTTGCTGGCTGCGCGGGCGCTGGGCTTGGGTTCCGTTTTGACGACCTTGCACGCCGACGTCATGGAGCGGGTGAACCAGATGTTCAGCGTTCCCGCTGACGCGGAGTTCCACTGTTGTATCCCCCTGGGTTACCCACGCGGTAATTTCGGGCCGACGCGGCGCTTTCCAACGTCACAAACCACCGGCTGGAACAGTTGGGGCGCTGCGCCCCCCTGGAAATAACAGCGTCGGGCAGGACGACTACCCGGGGGCGACGGGTATGCCCCCGAGACGGGCGGACTCGTAGATAGCGAGGATGGTGGAAACGGCCTTGCGGGCCTCCCGGCCGTCGATTGGCGGGGACCTTCCGGATTCCAGCGCCGCCAGGAACTCTGCGATCGCCGCCTTGTGGCCCTCGCAGTCGAGTCCGGCGGAAGGATCGGAGGCCCCGATGCCGGGTCCCGGCAGCGCCAG
>JAACFO010000047.1 GCA_009937425.1 Gammaproteobacteria bacterium | reverse complement strand
CTGCCAAGGGTCTGGGCCAACGACGACGAGCTCAACCAGGTCGTCACAAATCTCGTGGTTAACGCACAGCAGGCAATCGCAGGATGCCGTGACTCGGGGAACCTGAGGATTGCGTCCGCTTACGACGATGTCGAGCACAGAGTGCTGCTTTCTATCAGCGATGACGGCCCGGGCGTTCCCCATGACATTCGATCGCGGATATTCGAGCCGTTCTTCACTACGAAAGAAGTGGGCGAGGGCACCGGAATTGGACTGGCGGTATGCCACAGAATCATGGAATCCCTGCGCGGAAAGATCGGACTGGAGAGCCATGCGGGGCAAGGTGCTTCGTTCACGATCTCATTGCCTGCCATCCCTGAGGAACCCGCAACCGCATTAGTGCGAGTAGACAGCCCGGCAAAACCCGAGGCGCGCCGGGTACTCGTTGTCGACAATGAACCGGAAATTACGTCAATGCTGAAAGAAATCTTGACCCTGGACGGCCACGAGGTCAGGTGCGCGTCATCCGGTGAGAAGGCGTTAAAGCTCCTTGCCAGGCAGGATTTCCAGATCATCCTGACCGATTTGAGGATGCCGAATATGGGCGGCAGCGGTCTCTACCAGACACTCGCCAGGCTGACTCCCAGGCTGCTCGACCGAGTGGGATTCATTACGGGGGACACGTTCAGCCGGTCGGCGAGAGAGTTCTTGAGGCAAACCGAATGTCCCCACATCGAAAAACCTTTTACGCCCGAGCAGGTCCGTGGACTTGTCGAACAACTGCAGTCCCGCGTCCGGTTCGGTGCATTGCTGAAATAGGAGTACCAACGATGAACACGCTGAAAGCAATTTTGAGTAAGCCGCCTGTGGGCAAGGGGGGATTGCCTGTTTTGATCTTGATGATCCTCGTAATTACGCCGGGTACGGCGAGCGCGGACGTGTCGGGCGAAACGGCATATGTGCTCAACACACTTTCTTTCCTGATGCACGGCTTTCTCGTGCTCTGGATGGCCGCCGGTTTCGCCATGTTGGAGGCGGGCCTCGTTCGGACGAAGAGCGTGACGACCATTCTCCTGAAGAACGTCGCGCTGTTCTCCATCTCAGGCCTCGCATTCTACGCGGTCGGCTACAACCTGATGTATGAGGGCGTGGACGGTGGATTCATCGGCTCTCTCTCGGTGTGGACCGCGGACGATGTGGCTGCGATGAGCGGAGACTACAGCGCTGGTTACGCCTCGTCGTCCGACTGGTTCTTTCAGATGGTGTTCGTTGCAACTGCGGCCTCCATCGTGTCCGGCGCCCTGGCTGAACGGATCAAACTGTGGCCATTCCTCGTGTTCGTCGTAGTGTTGACGGCGTTCATTTACCCGATCCAGGGTGCCTGGCAATGGGGTGGAGGATGGCTTTCGGAGTTGGGATTCGCCGATTTCGCCGGCTCCACCCTCGTCCACTCTGTGGGTGGCTGGGCCGCGCTTACCGGGGCGATTATTCTCGGTCCCCGCAACGGCCGTTTCGGCGACGATGGTTCCGTCAAGCCATTGCCGGGTTCGTCGATACCCCTGGCAACGCTCGGAACCTTCATCCTCTGGTTCGGATGGCTCGGGTTCAATGGCGGGTCCCAGCTCGCACTCGGCTCCGCGGCAGATGCCATCGCGATCTCGAACATCTATGTGAACACGACCATGGCATCGGCCAGCGGCGTCGTATCGGCGATGCTCTTGAGTCAGCTCCTCAAGGGGAGGGTCGATCTCGTCATGACACTGAACGGTGCGCTGGCGGGCCTGGTGAGCATTACGGCCAGCCCAGATACCCCGACCATCGGCGCCGCATGTCTGATCGGCGCCGTGGGCGGCGCCATCGTCATCCTCACGACGCCACTGCTCGACCGGTTCAAGATCGACGACGTAGTGGGCGCGGTCCCCGTGCATCTTTTCGCGGGCATCTGGGGAACTCTGGCCGTTCCCCTGACGAACCCGAACGCCAACATCATCGTCCAGGCGACCGGTGTCGTCGCTATCGGACTGTTCGTCGCTGTGATCAGCGCCTTGACCTGGTTCTCTCTGAGAACATCCGTCGGTCTCCGATTGACCGAGGTGGGTGAGGCCCTGGGAATCGACGAAGTCGAGACAGGCATGCGCGCCTATCCCGAGTTCGAGATGACTTCCGCCGGTGCCGGATAAGGAGAACCTTCAGGCTCTGCCCGGCCGCTGGCCGGGCAGATGCTCGTGCAGGGCAAGACCGCCATCGCGCTCGGGATCGATGCCCTCGATACCCGCCGCGTCCAACCAATTGCGCACCGCCCGGTAAGGTCCACTAATTCGGGGCAAAACCAGTAGCATCGTCCACGTGCAGTGTGGTGATGTTCAAGGCCAAGTCAGGGTTGGCTTCTGTGGAATTACGTGGATCCGGGCCTCTCGAGCCAGACTCGCCCTACTGAAATATGTAGATGGGGCTCGACCAGATCAGGTGGCCGTCTTCCTGGGTGATACGCACGTAGAGTGCATTGTCCCCAGTGGGATTCAGTGGGATGCGGCGTGTCAGCTTCAATTGTGTGTGGGGGTTTTCGTCGGGCATGCGGAATACGCGGATGCGCCGCTGGATGCCGCCGGCTTCGAAGACGGTGTCTTCACGCCCGATATCGGCGATGGACAGCTCGCATTGCACCAGCGGCGTATCGATGCTGAGGGTGCCGGTTGACGGGTCCGCGAGCCAGGCGTCGAAACCGCCGAAGCCGCCGGTTGTCAGCGCGGTCCAGCGCAAATTCTGATCACCGACGGGTTCGAAAATTCTATCCAGATTGTAGTGGTTGATGGCGGCGGTTTTCTCGAAGCGGTTGCCGTCTAACGCCGCCTTGCCGTCCCAGATGGTTTGCCGACCGCGGCCGCGATACTCCGAGCCTTCCCAGATGACGCGGATGCGCCGGCCCAGTTCCGCATCCTCGAAGGGGCGATAGGTTTCCAGGGTCTCGAGCCCGTTGCGGATGTCGACGCGCTCTACGGGCGAGGACGTGGCGATGTCGATGTCGAATGTCACCTGGCTATCGCCGCAGCGCAGAATATCGCCCATCATCGCCTGCGAGACCTTGTGGCTCGATGCCGGCCCGAGATTGGGATCATCGTCGAAGAGCTCCGCGCCCGAGTCGAAATTCGCGCGTGTGTCGAGAACCATGCGGCATCCGGTTGTGCCGTAGTGGTGGCGGCGGCGAAGGGCGTCCATGAGCCCGGCGCGAGTGAGTTCCGACGCCAGCATACAGGTCAGTCCGCCGTAGGAGCCGAAGGTGGTCGCCCCGGGAAAGCTCGCGCCGGGCCGGCCCTTGTGGCCGTCGCTGTTGCTGACGATACCGACCCGGTAGCCCTGCTCGAGACCATCCTCGATGAGCCATTCGAAGGTACCCCACGCGGAGTGCACCTCCACTGCCCGCTCCAGACGGATGTCATGGGCCATCTTGATGTCGGCGTAACGCCCACCTATGTGCGCGAATACCACGCAGTCCTCGTCGCGCAGGGCCTCGAACAAGTCCTTCGCCGAATTGGCATCGCTGTCGAGATCGGAAAGATCCTCCACCAGGGCGTGGGAGGAGCGATAGATGGGGCGGCCTTCGCGCATGTAGAGCACATTGCGGTCGCCGCCGAGCCCGGTGTTGCCTGACCATTCATAGCCGGGGAATACGATGAAGCTGCCGTCTTCGTTGAATTCCCGCGACAGTTCGTTCAGGTGCTCCCAAAAGGGGGTTGTTATCTGAAAGTCGTTACCCTGGTGACTGCAGGCATCCAGAAATGCTTTGTCCCTGGCGAAAGCGAAGAAATCCCGCGCAGAGTTGGTGCCGATGGTTTCCTCGGACTGCCCGTGAAGATCGCCCCAATAGTGCACCAGGGAGGATTCGGCGACGATGCGCAGACAATTCGACCGCGCGAGCAGCTCCCCACTCTCGTTGAGAACATCGATACGGTAGTCGCCTGGTTGTTCCGCGCACAGACCATCGATCACGTTCGAAAAATCGCCAGGCCCGAGATGCACCGTCTCCGGTAGTCCATCGATGGGTGCGCTGGCACGCAGAACGAGCCCGTGGTCACATTTGTCGCTGGGATTTCCCCACTTGTCCTCACCCTTCAAGCAGAGCCGGAAGGATTCGCCGGCGCGGCGCAAGGTGGGGAGTACCGCCTTCCACATGGATGGAACGTCCGGCACGATGGCAATTTCCGGCGACTTCGGGAGTTCGGTGAACTCATAGGTCGCGAACGCGTCGACCAGCACCTTGAACTCGAAAGTGCTCTCGCAAAATGTCTGCATGCGCATACCCGGAGAACCCTGTCGCGGATCACCGAATCGGATAATGATCTGATCACCTTCGCGCATGAATCCCCGCACAACCCTTATAAAGAGCGTCTTGTCCCAGGGCCGGATGTTCTGCTTGCCGTCGTAGCGCACGGCCAACACCGCGCCGTTACTGGCTTCTACGCTGATGAAGTTCGGCGCCGAAGGATCGTCGAACTGAGGCCTGCCCATGTCGCTGGCGAAGCGATGCACCACCTTGATGGTTCCGGTGTCATCGATGCCAAAGTATCCGGATGTGTATGTCAGTATGAAGGACTGAAAGCTACCGGCGGGAAAAGCGCCGGTGGGTTCGACGGTAGCATGCCCCATCAATTCGGGCTTGTATAACGAATGCGACATGCGCGGCTTTACTCCAGTTGAAAATCAGGCCGGCCGGTCGCCCTGAATGGTGGTGCGATGCATGGCGCGGTCATAACGCAGATCGTACTCGGTGGCGCGGTGCATGGTGCAGCGGTTATCCCACATCACCAGATCCCCGGCCTGCCAACGGTGACGATAAACGTGCGCTGGCTGCACCGAATGACTGAATAGTTTTTCCAGAAGCGCCTCGCCCTCGTCCTTCGCCAATTCGACAATAGCGACAGTAAAGCCTTCATTCACGAACAGCGCTTTGCGTCCGGTCTCCGGATGGGTGCGCACCATCGGATGCACGACGTCGGGCACCTCCGCAAGCTGCTCCGGGGTTAATGGCGGCCGATCGTTGTCGTCGCTGGCCATCATCTGGTAGCGATCGCCGTAGCGATGGATGACTTCGAGATTCTCGATGCGCCCCTTGGTTTTCTCATCCAGCGTCTCGTAGGCGGCGTACATGTCGGTGTACAGCGTGTCGCCGCCCTCCGGCGGCACCTCCAGGGCGTACAGCACAGAACCGAGAGGCGGCTTCGCCATGTAGGTCATGTCGCTGTGCCAATAGGCGCCGCCGTTTACGATGGGTCTCGTGCCATTCTCGCCGCGATTCGACAATACGAGAATCTCCGGGAAATCCGGCAAAAGCCAGTGCTTGGCGGTATGAATCTCGAGCTCACCGAAACGGCGGCTGAACGCAATGTGCTGCTCGTTAGTTAGCGCCTGCCCCCTGAACACCAATATCGAGTGCTCGAGAAAGGCATCATGGATGTGGTGGAAATAATCATCATCCAACGGCTTCGACAGATCGACTCCAGCCACCTCGGCAACGAATCGGCCATGCACAGGTGAAACAGAAATCTCCATACTCAAAACCCCGCCGCCATTCATGTCATCGGCGATGCGCGATAACTGCACCCACCCCCTCTCGTTTTCGATCGAGTTTCATGTGTCCATCGTGGCAAGTCAAGAGCTATACCAGAACTCGGCTTCCGCTCAAGCCCAACCACGGCCTGCAATGACCAGGGTCGGTGATTTCACTGCCGCTGACGGATCGAGTTGCAAGCTGCCGTCACCGGCGGCCCTGGCGCGCACAGCGGTGATGTTGCCGCTGCACAGGTCGATCAAGCGCGCGTCGCCGCTACCTTCGGGCAGTACCCCGGCCGGTAACTCCAAAAGGGCATTGGTGTCTGCGTCCGGTAACAACAGGCAAGCGCCGCTGTTACCGGTGCCGAAACCGCCCACACGCCCGCCCTCGACATGGACAATGGCGCCTAGCACAGGCGCTTCGTCCAGAGCGCCCAACCAACCTTGCAGATAGCGGTAGACGAAACTCGCGGGGCGCGGATTGTAGCGGCGATCGAACAATCCGTGGCGGGGGAAGTAACCGCGATCCACATCGACATACGTGTCGATGAAAACTTCGCAGTCGCCGCTGGCAAATGCCGCCAGCATTGCTTCGGCCACTTGGTTGGCGATAGCCCGGTCGTCCTGGTTGTACTCGGCAGGATTTTCCGACGCCAGGCGCACGTTGATCGCTGCACGCACACCGTGGTCACGTGCGAAATCCGCGATGCGGGGAATGATCTCCCAGGGCGAATCATCGAAACGCAGACGAAACACGAAGCCGCCGATGGCGCCCCGTGCGCCCAGGAAGTCCTCGATGAGATCCAGTTCCGAGGCATGAAATCCGTAGCTCACGAAGTGACTGAAGCGGGAACCTTCGGTCTTCTTCTCGGCGGACGTTTCCAGCTTCGCAAGGGTAACGGGCACCGGGATCGATGCCTCCAGGGCCGCCATGTCCTCGACCGTCCTCTCGGCTTCCTGCCACGGAATGACGACCTCGAGAACGTCGACGAGATCCGCGTACCTGGTGAGTGCCTCGACCATTGCCCTGGTCGGTGCCTCGAAGCAAAAGAGCGTGAATTCATGCCCCATTGAACGCAATGCCCGCATACGCTCACGGGTGGCATCCTCCAGAAGATCACTGATGGGCATGCGCAGCTTGCGCACGCCGAGCTCCCATAGCGTCATCAGGGTGTAGTCGTTGCGCGCGCGCTTGCGCAGAAACTCATCCATGGGGCCGTTGTAGGGAAAGGTCACGACTTCCGCCCACGGATGGCGCAGATGCACCCCCACCGGCGCCGGTCGCCGCTCCCGGGGATGCAGCGTGGCCACCCGCTCCGCAGGCGGCGCCAGGGCCACGTTCGCTTTCAAAGTCTCGCCGTTGGTGCGCAAGCATCGCGCTATATGGTGATCGGCATACACGTCGACCATGAAAAAACCGAGCTTCTCAGCGTCGTTTCGGCCATGCTCCGGTGCCGCTTCGATGCGAAACAACTCCGCGTAGTCCTGGCGAAAGAATGAGGTCGCCGGCAACAGGTAACAATCCGTCACACCATGACGGTGATAAAAGAAATTGTGCACATGCCCGGCAAATAACGCTTCCACAGCGCAAGCCTCGGTCAGCGACAGCAGCCAGCTGCGTTGGGGCTCGTCGATATTGTCGTAATTCGATGGCTCGCCCGGGTCGAGTATGTAGGGAGGGTAGTGGGTAAACAGGAACACACGCTTACCTTTGCATGCGTCCAGCTCGTTTTCGAGCCAGGCGCGCTGCGCCTGTTCCCCCGCAAGCCCGGAGTTCAGAACCGGAGAATTGATCAACACGAATCGACAGTCGCCGCGATCGAAGGCACTGAACGGCGCACCAAAATAGCGTTCGTAAAGCGCCACGCCGTCGTCGGTCACGGTCGCTGCCGGCATCGCCTTGAAGGGTTTGTCCCCCACGTCGTGATTACCCGGGATATATCGGATCTCGGCATCCAGATCGGCGAACATGTCCAGCGCGGCCTGCGCGGCGCTGCCGTAAGTCGGCAACGCCGGCACCGGGTGCACGACGTCACCCAGATGAATGACGAAAGCCGGTCGCAGGTGATTGAGAACCGCCGTCACGTATCGGCAGCGATCGTTGGCGAGGGCATTCACTTGCCACGGAGAGGATAAATCGCCTTCCTCCGGGCGAGTGTGGGTGTCGGCTATGACGGCAAAGCTGAATAGAGGTTGGTTCACCTGAGGTCTCCGGTGCCATGGGATTCAGAATTCGTGCTCGACGACCATATCGCAGCAGCGCGACGTGGTCGACAACTCCTGGCGCTGGCGGACTCGGTTTGACCACCGGCGGTCCAGCGTTTAGTTTGACCGTCGACATCACGACGTGGTGACCGCCCACGGCTCCACGGGAGACTAGCAATATGGCCAAGCATCCATTCGAATTCATTGACCTGCCCGCGGGGCGCAGTTCCACCAAGCCCCGGAGCACCGGCCTCACCATGATGATCGACTGGGGTCTGGGGCTGCAACGGCTCGAAGACGCGCTGGAAATTTCCGGTGACTACGTGGATCTGGGCAAGATCGCCGTCGGCACCCCGCGGCTATACGAGGAGAAGCTACTCAAGCGCAAATTCGAATTGTACGAGTCCCGCGGGATCCGGCCCTTTCTCGGCGGAATGTTCATCGAGCACTACTACGAGAACAGCGGCATGCAGGCCATGGACCGATTCTATGACGAGGCGGCTCGCGTCGGCTTCAAGGTCATCGAAGTGTCGGACAACCTGCGACCATTCTCAACGAAGGAACGTCAGGGTCTTATTCAGTGCGCCATCGACCACGGCCTCACGGTCTTCGGCGAAGTCGGCGCCAAGTGGGAGTCCAACGACGCCGCCACCCTCATCGGGCAGGCCGAGGAATGCTTCGACGCCGGCTGTGAACTGGTGCTGGTGGAGGGTGCGGAACTCGTCAATGCGAACGGTGAACCCATGCGCGAGCTGCTGGACGCATTGCACGAGGCCCTGGATTTGGATCGCGTGTTGTTCGAGCTGCCGGGTCCGTGGATCAGCGGCTGCACCATGTGTGCGATTCACGACTTGAAGAAGCTGCTCATCGGTGAGTTTGGCGCCAACGTCAACATCGCTAATGTGATGCCAGACGACGTCATGGAGACCGAAGTGCTGCGGGCGGGCTTGAGCGTGATTCACGTCGGGAACGAAACCGAAGTCGCGCATACAGGCTGAAACAAGCGGCATGAGACTTAACGACGCAGAGGAAGAAATGCTTGCCGGGCGCATGGGCGCTGTGCGGCGCGCCGCCATCGAGCAACAGATTCAGGTCGGCATGACCTTCGACGCCGAGGACTTCGTCGAGGTAAGCCAGGTGCACCTGATGGCGGACACTGAGTCCCTCGGGGAATCCGGAGTCGCATACCTGGAAAGTATCGCCGCGCTTTCCGAAGAGGAACGGTGCGTGCGTGTACCCACGGTCACCGATCCCCGTGGCATCGATCTGTGCGCCTACCAAAAACTGAATCAGGACGAACACCTGGCCGAACTGGAACGCCGCACGATTGTTGCGATGCAGACCATGGGAATTCTCATGACGGATACCTGTATCAACTATCAGACGATCATGCCGCCGGTGCGGGGCGAACACCTGGCCTTCGGTGACACCGGCTCCACCATCTATGCCAATAGCGTATGTGGCGCTCGCAGCAACTTCGAGGGTGGACCGGCGGCGCTGGCGGCGGCGTTCACCGGCCGGGTGCCGCGCTACGGCTGTCATCTCGAGGGCGGACGCCGCGGCACGCATCTGTTCGAAGTGGAGGAGCGTCCGGGTAACTTGAGTGACTGGGGCGCACTGGGCGCGCTCATCGGGCAGCGCACCGGCTCCTATTGGACCGTGCCCGTCATCGCCGGCATCGACCAAGCCCCCACCTCCGATGAGCTCAAGCATTTTGGCGCTGCCCTGGCAAGCTATGGGTCCGTGCCCTTGTTTCACATGCCGGGCATAACACCGGAGGCGGAGGACGTTGAAAGTATGTTCGACCACCGGCCACCGGATCCTGAAGTCATCACGCGGTCGGATATGGATGCCTTCTACGCATCCTTCGGCCGTCACGAGGACAAAGTGGATGTGGTCGTGTTCGCCGCACCGCAGCTTTCCCTGGTCGAAATGCAAGATGTCGCACGCTTGCTGGAAGGACGGCAGGTGCACGAGCAAAGCGCTCTGCTCATCGCCACTTCACCCGAGAACAAGTCCGCCTGCGACCGCATGGGGATCACCGATTCCATCGAGTCATCGGGCGCCATGCTGCTCAAGGGCGTGTGCTTTTATCAGATGTACGCCCGCGAGCTGGGCGAAGCCAACGGCTGGCAACGGCTGGTGAGCAACTCGGCAAAGCTGGTCAACATCATCAGCGGCTACGGCTACCGGCCGGTGCTGGCCAGCACGGAAGCCTGCATCGATGCCGCCGTCAAAGGACGCATGTGATGGGTGAGCGGCGCATCAAGGGGCATGTGGGGGTAGGCGGGAAAGCGAGTGGTATTGCTCTGGTTGCCCGAGACAATTTCAGCGCGCGATATGATCTGGATCGCCTGAAGGGCGTGTTTTCCCGCCCTGCACATGCTCTGCACGGGCAAAGCTATGTAAACACCGTGCTCGTGCTGCATACCGCCAAGGGCGGCGTCGCCACCTCGTGGATGCTGCGGGAGATGAAGAGCCGTGGCATGGCGCCGGCAGCCTTGCTGCTCAACCTCGGTAACCCCATCATGGCCCAGGGCGCGGCCTTCGCGGAGCTGGCCTTCATGGATCGCTTCGAGGTGGATATCACCGATGCAATCCAAAGCGGTGATCACGTCAGCGTTGACCCCCAGGCAGGGCTGGTGATCGTCGGCTGAGTCTCCCTTACTACAACCAGGCAGGAGAACCGCATATGCCCTTCTGGCAAAGACTTTTGATTACGTTAATCGCCATGCTCGCTGTCAGCTTCGTCGTCGGTTTGCTGTGGCAAAGCATTTTCAACATAAGCCTGCCCAGTTACGCCGCAGGCGTTATCGGCGGACTGACCGCGCTGCCCCTGTGGGAATTTCTCAAGCGGATTGGAGAGAAAAAGTAGCGACGAGCTGCGCGTCCGGGTAAACCCGGCGGGCAGTGAAGGTCCCGGCTTTTGCTTAACCCCAACTCTGTCATCGAGGCGTTAGTACTCCGACAGGTAAACAAACATCAGGAGCAAACGACTTGAGACGGATCATCACGGTGATATTGTCGGCAACAATTCTGGCGGCGGCAGCGGCCACAGCCCAGGGTAGCGGAACCGATCTGTTGGGCACGGCATGGCTCGCGGAAGACATCGACGGTCGGGGAGTCGTCGATCGCGCCCGCTCCACGATGGACTTCACAAAAGCCGGACAAGTGAGCGGACTTGCCGCTTGCAACCGGTATTTCGGACCCGTGTCGCTGAGCGGCGATGCAATCACTTTCGGTAACCTGGCGGCTACCCGAATGATGTGCCCGGATACGTTGATGGATCAGGAGCAGCGGTTTTTGCAAGCACTATCCATAAGCAAACGCTTCGAGCTCACACACGAGGGGCAAATTCTTCTTATCTACGCAGACGCCAGCGAACCAGTGCTGCGATTCAGCAAAATCATCAAGAATTAGGACTTGGGGATTTGGTGCCTAATCAATGAATTTCCAGTAGGTGTCTTTTCTTGTTACCAGTCCGTTCGCGAAGGTCCATACGTCGCAGCCCAGCCAATTGATGGGGTCGCCGTCTTTGGGGGTGCCCTTGACGGTCCATTCGGAGCAGGCTTTGCTGCCGTCGGGGGAGATGAAGTGGGACATGTCGACCCAGCGCATGTCGGGGATGACGGCGTATCTTGCCGATAGCACCTCGGCGATGGCTGGTTTGCCGCGCAGGCGCTTGGCTTCCCATGGGTCGGGGCCACGGGCCATCAGCCACTCGCAGTCATCAGTGAAATAAGAAAGGATACCGTCCACGTCGTGGCGGTTGAAAGCATCCTGAATTGCATCGAGCAGCTCGATGGTCACCTTGTTGTTGTCAGTCACTTTGGTGCCCTCCTGAAATCGGCATGCCTGTAAAAGTAGCGTGCTAGAAGTACAATGACAGATCGCGGTGCTCGGCGGTGCAGCCGATCAACTCCGTGGCCTGCTCCCGCGGCATGCGCGGCTGCTGGCGCAGGCCGATGGTGTCGCGAATACTTGCCTCATAAGCTTCGAGTCCGGGCAGAAGCTCGATCTTTGCGCGCTGTCGCCAGGCGAGTTCGTTTCGGAATTTCTTTATTGCACTGTCGAACTTCTTCAGCGCCTTCTTCATGTCCGGTTTCTTGGCTCGTAATGCCCGCCGGGATCCGGTCAAATCGGAACGTATCGCCTTGGCGCCTGCCACACTGCCCACCGCCTTGGTCATCGCCGCGATCTTGTCGACGCTCTGGGCGGGCTCCACATCGGGCAGGCTGGCGCGCAGAGCGATGAGTTCACTCTCCAGCGCTGCAAGACGATCCGTATCGGCGACGATCTCCTTCATTTCCTGAACTGGAATGTATGCGCCATCGATATTCTTGCGATAAGCCTTGCGCGCCTTCTCCTCTGCGGCCTGCAAGTCACGGAACGCCTTATGATCGGCTTCCCACTGGACGGGGATCTCCGAGAGCAGCGCTTCGCGCTCGCTCTGGAGGGTGCTGATGTCCGTTTCGAGCTCTCGGATCCGAGCCTGATCTACTTCCGGCCCGTCTCTCTTCAATCGCTCGATTTGCTGCTCGTGGGCCTTGGTTTCGGCATCGAGGCGGCGCATATCGCGCTGAATCGTGCGCACCTGGATGTGCAGCGGTTTGTAATCGGGTGTGGCGGCATCGACCGCGGCAGTCGCCTTGTCCACGCTGTCCACCAGCTTGAAGGTGCGTTGCGCCTTGTCGAAGGCTGCCGCAGTATTCTTCTGCAGTTTCGCAGGCACGTAGCTCAAATCGAGCTCACGAGCGAGACTGATGGCAGCACGCAGATCATCGCCGCGTTCCTGGTACTGCACGAAAGTGTAATCCTCGATGCACTGCTGAAGGCGCGGATTAAGGGGCGGCGGTGCCGTATCTGCGGTAAGCCAGATACGGTTGGGCAGATAATTCACCAGACTCGGGTTGACTGCGACGATGCCAAGCGCTAGTAGCTGCAGGAGGATAAACGCGATGACACCTTTGTACATCTGCACGGTCTTGACCGCGGCGGGCGCAACACCGCGCAGATAAAAGAGCGCAAAGCCGAAGGGCGGGGTGAGAAAGGAAGTTTGAATGTTCAATCCGATCATCACGCCGAGCCAAACCGCCGTCACGTTGGCCTCAGGATCGGTCAACAGGATCGGCGCCACGATGGGCACGACCACCACCGCGATCTCGATGAAGTCCAGGAAGAAGCCGAGGATGAAAATTACTGCCATGACAATGACGAACTGCGTCCAGAATCCACCGGGAAGACCGGTAAGGAATTCGCGCACGAGATCTTCGCCGCCGAAAGCCCGGAATGCGGCCGTCAGCATGGCGGCACCGAGCAGGATGATGAACACCAGGGACGACGTTTTCGCGGTCTCCACCATCACCGACGTCAGCGTGTTGTCGATCTTGTAGGTTCGCCATCCCGCCCACACCAGAGACACGAGGAAGGCCAGAGTGGCAAGACTCGCCACCACCAACGCGACGACATCGCCGCCGGTTTGAACATTCTTCACGTTGATGGGTGACACGTTTGCGATCACCACCAACACCGTAATCGAGCCTATTGCCAGCACAGCGGGGCGCATAGCGCCCGGTTTGCCGCCGTGCAAACGTACACCGGCCATGATGGTCGCCCCAACCGCGCCTATAGCACCTGCCTGATTGACCGTGGCGATTCCCAGGATGATGGATCCCAGCACGACGAAAATAAGAGTAAGGGGCGGTACGAGAATCGCCACCACCCGCAGTGCAAACTGTAAATCATACTTCCCTTCAAAAGGTACGGCCGGTGCCAGCTTGGGGCGAACAATCGCCAGGACCAGCATGAAGGTCATGTAAGCCACCACCAAAACCAGCCCCGGAACAAAAGCACCCATAAACATATCGCCGGCGCTGGTGGACACTGCATCAAAGCTCGATGGCATGGAGAACTGCCCGGTCACTTCCTTGTAAAGTGATTTGCGCCCGGCACTCGCCTGATCCACGGCGCTGGCCAACTGGTCCGCGAGAATAATCAGCACGATGGAGGGCGGAATGATCTGGCCCAGGGTTCCAGAAGCGGCAATGGTGCCGGTAGCAAGCGCCGGGGAGTACTTGTGGCGCATCATCACCGGCAACGAGATTAAGCCCATGGCGACGACAGTCGCGCCGACAATGCCCGTGGTGGCCGCCAGCAGCGCACCGACAAATATCACGGAGATGCCCAGCCCGCCGGGGACGGGCCCGAAAAGCTGTGCCATGGTCACCAGTAGATCTTCCGCTATGCGCGATCGCTGCAGCATGATGCCCATGAATATGAACAGCGGTATGGCAATGAGCGTATCGCGCTCGACCTCCCAGTAGATCCCGCGAAAATTTGTTACACCTGCGGTGAGCCATTCGATCGGTCCACCCTGGGCGAAGTAGGCGTTCACATCGTCAGCAAACACCCAACCACACAGGGCCGCCGCACCGATAGTGATAATGGCGGAACCCGGCAGCGAAAATGCCACCGGAAAGCCCGAGCCCAGCGCCGTCGCCATCAGAACAATCAGCAGTGTGAGAAAAACCAATTCCATCTTGAACTACGACTCAGGCACCGGGCGCCGCAGCGGTTTCCGAGTCAAGCTTGCGCTTACCCGCATCGCCACGGTAATCCGCCACGCCCTCGAGAAAATACCCGGTAAATTGAATGGCCATAGATACCGCGAAGACGGCAAGAAAAGCGGCCATCAGATACTTGATGTACATACCGAAGCCGGATTGCGTGACTTCGAGGGACAAGAGTGGGCTGGTGATGATGCTCGTGGGCTTGCTCATACCGAGAATGATAATCGTCCAGCAGAACGGCAACCCCAGCACCACCGAGCCGACGGCATTGACGAGTCCCCGGGTGCGTTGATTGAATCCCGAGTAGAGAACGTCCACACGTACGTGTCCCTCTTCGATTAACGTGTAAGCGCTGGCAAAAAGAAACAGGCCGGCGTACCACATGCGCACCACGTCACCCATGAACGCCTGCTCATAGGAAAAGATGAAACGGGAAATAACGATCTGCAGCTCCGCAACCACCACGAGCAGGGCGAGCCAGGTGAAACCCAAGGTCCGCGACGTGGCCGCGAGAATCAGCGAGATGACAATCAGCGGTCCATGTACAACAGGTGCGCGAAAATGATTACGTCCCAGGTCCATCGCCATCTCGTTACCGAACAACCCGGGAAGAAGGCCCTCGACCCGCAGGAAGGAGACGAGCGCGTCGACGACCCCCACCAATAAGACAATCCAAAAGGCGGCATTGACGATGTATATGGCAATCGCCGTCATCACCGCGTTGTCCTGGCGCAAACTGCGCTGCCTGGTTCTCGCCACGAATATGGCCGATCCGGCGATGGCTGCCGTGTAAATGAGCGCCTGCACCCAGGGCAGAGCCCCGGCATCGTCTGCGAATATGGCACCCGCTCCGGGCCAACCGCGCCAGAAGTTCAGGTAAACGTTGAGGAGAAATGTAAACAGGGTGGCGACGACGCACCACGCCAGAAACCGGTAGATCAGCGTCAATGGTGTAGGCGTGTAAACACCGCCCGCGTCGAGCTCACCGAAACTAGCCATTCAGAAGCGGCCTCGCTAACCACGGGACGGGGCGTGCGCCCCGTCCCGCATAGATCGTCAACCTGCTGCCGTCAGAGGCCCAGAACGGCGTTTCGTTTCAGCGAGTAGCCCACGTCCGACAGCTTGAGCCAGCCGCCTACGTTGCTGCGCGCAGCGGCGAAGCTCGTGTAGATACGGTCGGCTAGAGCGCTGTGAGCCCGGGATTCGTCGAAGACCTCCTGAGCGGCGGCACCGAAGCTCTCGTAGATCTCGTCGCTGAACTCGCGCAGCTGCACACCGTGCTCGGTGATGAGCCGGTTGAGATACTCCGCATTCTTCGCGTTGAGCTCCGACATCATGATTTCGCACTCCATGACGCAGGCGGCTTCGACGATGCCCTGCAGGTCTTTTGGCAGACTCGCCCACCAAGGCTGGTTCATACCCATGGCGACGAACCCGCCGGGCTCGTGCATACCGGGATAGTAGTAGTACTTGGCAGCCTCGTAGAACTTGAGGAAGTAGTCATTGTAGGGCCCCACCCACTCGGTCGCATCGATGGCGCCGGAGACCAGGTTCTCGTAGATCTGGCCGCCCGGCAGGGAAACCGGAGATGCCCCCACCTTGGCCATGACGTCGCCGCCGAGGCCGGGAATACGCATCTTCAGGCCCTTGAGATCGTCGACGGTATCGATCTCCTTTCTGAACCAGCCACCCATCTGCACGCCGGTGTTACCGCAGGGCAGACATTTGAGGCCGAAGCCGCCGGACAGCTCGTCCCACAGCTGCTGACCACCCAGGTGGAAAATCCAGGCACTCATCTCCGCATAAGTCAGACCAAAGGGCACGGAGGTGAAATAGCCGAAACCCGGGTGCTTGCCTTTCCAGTAGTACTCGGCGGAGATGTAGGCTTGGGCGTTGCCCGACGCCACTTCGTCGAAGACATCGAAGGCACCGACGCGCTCACCGGCGGCGAAGTATTTCGTATTGAGCCGGCCTCCGCTCATGACGGTGATGCGCTCCGCCAGGCGCTGGGCGCTGATACCGAGTCCGGGGAAGTCACGACCCCAGCTCGCTACGATGACCATCTCTTGGCGCTCCTGCGCGATTGCCGGGGCTCCGATGGTCGCGGCCGCGGCCACGCTTCCTGCGCCTACGGCGCTTTTTGCTAAAAATTTACGTCGCTTCATGATTCTCCACGCTCCTCTCTTGTCTCGTTATATTGCGAAGGACTGTGCCGCCGGGCAGGGGATATCTCGACGACTGGATGGGGTTGCTCCCACCGGGGGCCGTGGGGACTTGTTCTCAGCGACCCGGCCTGTCGGCGCGGCGCCAGAGTCCCTTTAGACCCGCATGCGCCCGTGCAGTCTATATGGCAACGAGAAATTCTTCCAATTACGGCGCGGCGGGGGTCGCTGCCGAAAATCGGCCGCCAGCCGGAATTTCTGCCCCGATTTCTAGGGTATTATGTTCGGCTTCGGGAGCTCGCAAGAGGGAATACATTACTGTGAAAACGACCATAGCAGGCAGTCTCCCCAAGCCGGCCTGGCTGGCCGAGCCCGAGCAGTTATGGGCGGACTGGCGCCTCGAGGGCGAGGCTTTGGAGCGCGGCAAACGCGACGCGGTCCTCGTCTGGCTCAAGGAGCAAGAGGATGCCGGCGTCGATATCGTCTCCAACGGCGAACAATTCCGGACGCATTTCGTGCACGGATTTCTCGAGCACATCGACGGTATCGACTGGCAGCTCATGACGAAAATGGGTATCCGGGACAATCGCTACGTGGTGGACGTACCCACCGTGACTGCTCAGGTACGGCGTAAAGGATCGGTGCATGGAGACGAGGTGCGCTTTACGCGCGCGCACACGGACCACGCCATGAAGTTCACCCTGCCCGGCCCAATGACCATATGCGATACGATTGCCGACACCCATTACGGACGTCGCGCGGACATGGCGACGGCATTCGCCGAACTCTTGAATGAGGAAGCTCGCGAACTCGAAGCGCTCGGGGCCGACGTCATTCAGTTCGACGAACCCGCCTTCAATGTTTTCACTGATGACGTAAAGGAGTGGGGTGTCGATGCCCTGCAGCGAGCGGCCGAGGGGCTTCAGTGCAAAACAGCCGTGCATATCTGCTACGGCTACGGCATCGAGGCGAACATCGAGTGGAAAAAGACACTGGGCTCGGAGTGGCGTCAGTATGAAGAGATCTTTCCCGCACTGAACAAAAGCCGTATCGACCAAGTATCTCTGGAATGCGCCAACTCGAAGGTGCCTCTTTCCCTGCTTGGCTTGTTGAATGAGAAGGAGCTGATGGTGGGCGCCATCGATGTTGCGTCCATGGATGTGGAATCCCCGGAGAAAGTGTCGGCCACCATCGAAGCTGCGTTGGAATTCGTCGACGCCGAGCGTTTGATGCCCTGTACTAACTGTGGAATGGCGCCTTTGCCTCAGCAAGTGGCGGCGGGCAAGCTTCGCGCCCTGGCCGAAGGCGCATCCATCGTGCGCAAACGTCTCGGTATCGCAGAGGACTGACGAGACTTGGAGGGTATTGGGTGCTGGCTGTAATTTTCGAAGTCGAGATGAATCCCGGCCGCGATCAGGATTATTTCGCACTCGCGGGTAGCCTTCGCCCGGAGCTGGAAGCCATCGATGGTTTCATCTCCGTGGAACGCTTTCGAAGCGTGACCAATGAAAGTAAGTACGTTTCGCTGTCGTTCTGGCGCGATGAGGAGGCAGTAAAAAAGTGGCGCGAGCACGCCGAACACCGCGTCGCCCAGGCACAGGGTAAGAAGACGATTATTGCCGACTTCCGAATTCGCGTGGCCGAAGTAGTTCGCGACTACACGCTGGCCGATTCCAGGGCTTGAGTGATGCTGCAGACTTTACGATCGAATCGCGGCATGGTGACCTCCTCCCATCACCTGGCAGCCGAGGCGGGATTGCGGTGTCTTCGCGACGGCGGCAATGCCATCGAAGCCATGGTGGCGGCGGCGGCGACCATTTCGGTGGTCTATCCCCACATGAACGGTCTCGGCGGCGACGGCTTCTGGTTGATCTCCGAGCCCGGGCGCAGGACACCGAGAGCCATCAACGGCGTCGGCGCTGCCGGTGGTGGCGTGGACGTCGATCTCTACCACCGGCAGGGTCTCGAGCAGATTCCGTCGCGGGGTCCCCTGGCCGCCAACACCGTCGCCGGAACAATTTCCAGCTGGCAAGCGGCGTTGGAGGTGAGCGCGTCCTGGGGTGGAAGCATGCCACTTTCGCGCTTGCTGGAGGATGCTACCTATTACGCGCAAGCGGGCTTCCCGGTCTCTGACAGCCAATTCCACAACACCGTCGCCAAACATGCGGAGCTGATTGACGTTCCCGGCTGGGCAGACACCTTTCTCGTCGGCGCCGAGCCACCGGCTATCGGCGCGCTCTTTAAACAACCGGCGCTGGCAACTACCTTCCGGCAGCTGGCTACCGCCGGACTGGACGATTTTTACCGCGGCGAGCTCGCGCGCAGCATCGGCGCCGATCTTGCCCGCGCCGGCAGCCCGGTGAATGCCGGCGACTACGAGCAACAACGCGCCCTCGCCACCGATCCGCTCCGCGTGCGGCTGCAATGCGGTGATGTGTACAACACGACGCCACCAACACAAGGGCTGGCGTCCTTACTCATTCTCGGGATTTTCGATCGCCTTGGCTGTAAGGAGGCGGACGGCTTTGAGCATGTTCACGGCGCCGTCGAGGCGATAAAGCGCGCCATTCTGCTACGCAACGCCCATGTTACGGATCCCGCCTACATGGATATCGACCCACAGTCCCTGCTGGACCCGGGGTCACTGGATGCGCTGGCCGCTCAGATTGATCCCTCCCGTGCCCTGCCGTGGCCCGTGGATCCTGCACCGGGAGATACCGTGTGGCTGGGCGCCGTGGACGGCGCGGGTCGCGCGGTCAGCTTCATTCACAGCATCTACTGGGAGTTTGGCTCCGGCGTCGTACTCCGTGACACTGGCATTCAGTGCCAGAATCGGGGCAGTAGTTTCTCTCTAGATCCGAAGCAGCAAAACGGTCTGCGCCCCGGGCGGCTGCCCTTTCACACCAATAACCCTGCGATGGCATTATTGGGCGACGGCCGGGTCATGGTTTATGGCGCCATGGGCGGCGAGGGCCAGCCCCAGACTCAAGCCGCGGTATTCACCCGCTACGCCATGCTGGGAGCCGAGCTCCAGCACGCCATCACCGCACCGCGCTGGGTCCTCAGCCGCACTTGGGGTGATGTGCGCACTGATCTGCGCCTCGAGAACCGATTTCCGCCTGCGCTCGTGGATGCACTGCGCGAAGCAGGCCACGAGGTCAACACCGTGGATGCCTTCGACGAAGTAATGGGCCATGCAGGCGCCATCGTGCTGCATGATTCGGGATTGATGGAAGGCGCTACCGATCCGCGAAGCTGTGGAGCCGTAGCGGCATTTTGATTTTCTTACGCCGTCCAAGTGCACCGAGCCGGTGAACCACAAGGAGCGATCCATGGAGGGAAAGACCGCATTGAGCGCCTGGTTCAATGCACAGAAAATCGCACTGGGTCCCATCATCTTCCAGGCAGCGCGCGTGCTGCGCGATTCAGGAATTCTGGGCACACTACGCGAATCCCCTGCAGGGCTGACGGTAGAGGAGATCGCCACCAAGGCCGCGACCTCTCCCTATGCTGTATTGGTGTTGCTGGAAGCCGGTTTAGCGGCAGACATCGTGCGATGCGATGACCGGCGCTATTTACTGACGCCGACGGGTTTTTACGTACTGACGGATGAGTCGACGCGCATCAACATGGATGTCGTGCAGAAGTGTTGCTACCAACCTGCTTTTTACCTGGAAGACTCGCTACGTGACGGCAAGCCCGTTGGACTGCAACAATGCTTTGGCGACTGGGAAACGATCTACCCCGCCCTGTCGAGCTTTCCCGAGGCCGCGCGCACCAGCTGGCTCGAATGGGATCACTACTACTCCGATGCCGCTTTTCCCCAGGCTTTGCCGATTGTTTTCGCCCGCAAACCGCGAAGACTGCTGGATGTTGGCGGCAATACCGGCAAGTGGGCAATTCAATGCGCGGGCCACTGCGACGATGTTTCGATCACGATTTTGGATTTACCGAACGTGGTGGCGTTGGCTGACGAAAACATCCGCGAGCGTGGCCTCCAGGAACGGATAAATACGACTGGCATCGATCTTCTGGACGCCTCGAAACCATTTCCGCGAGATTTCGATGCCATATGGATGAGCCAATTTCTGGTTTGCTTCTCCGAGCACGAAGTGCTCAGTTTGCTCGAGCGGGCGGCCGCCGCGATGGACACGAATGCGAGACTGTATATTCTCGATAACTTCTGGGATCGACAGACTTACGATATCGCAGCCTATTGCCTGCAGACTTTCTCATTGTATTTCACCTTCCTCGCCAACGGCCGTAGTCGAATGTACAAAGCCTCCGACATCACCGAGATGGTGGAAGCCGCGGGCATGAAGGTTGATGACGTGACTGATAACCTCGGCATCTGCTCGTCGCTGATGATCTGCAGCAAGCGGTGACGAGCGGCTCCGACTCCGGGACAAGCGCCGCCGCCCTACCGATCCGTTCCATCGCCCTGATGGTCATCGCGTCCGGATTGCTGACCATTCAGGACGGGATGGTTAAATGGATCGCGCAGAGCTATCCCGTAGGCCAGGTTATGACCCTGCGCGGCGTGTTCGTGATCGCGATCGTCGTGCTCTGGGCCATGGGGCGGCGCCGCACCAGCGAGCTGCGCGTCTCCAACTGGGGGCTTCAGCTGACCCGCGGCACCTTGATGTCGATTTCCACCTTCCTGTTCGTCACCGGTCTGACCCTGATGCCCATAGCGGATGCCATCGCCATCGCCTTTGCGGGACCGATTATCGCAACGGCGCTGGCTGCACTGCTCCTCAACGAGCGCGTCAGGTGGCGCCGTTGGAGCGCAATTGCCGTTGGCTTCACCGGCGTTGTCGTGATGCTGCGCCCAACGCCGGAGTTGATCCGCCTGGTTGCAGTCGTACCGCTCCTGGCTGCGCTCTTCGGCGCGTTCAGGGATATCGTCACACGCAAGATGGGAACAGGCGGTGAATCAACCCCGGCAATCATGTTGATTTCCACATCGGTCGTAACCGTCGCCGGACTGCTGACCATCCCCCTGGGTTGGGTGCCATTGCAGTTTGCCGACGTTGGCTGGTTTGTTGCCAGTGCATTGCTGGTTGCCTTAGCCCAGGCACTCATGATCGAGTCGCTTCGTATCGGCGAGGTAGGTCTGGTAGTGCCATTCAAGTACACGAGCCTCGTCTGGGCCGTACTGCTGGGAGTGCTGGTATGGGGCGACCTGCCCGACGTGTGGACCTGGGTTGGCTCGACACTGGTTGTCGGCAGCGGACTCTACATCTGGCACAGGGAGCTGGCACTTGCCCGGTCCAGGCGCCGGTGAGTGAAACTACTCCCGCCGGTCTAAACTTACACGGGTATCACGAAGTCTTTTCGATCTGAATATGACGCCACGACATTCCGAAGGCACCCCTGGCGACTCTGCGCGCCGACTTCGCCCACGGCGCACCAAGATCATCGCCACAATCGGGCCTGCCTGCGATGCGCAGGCCAGTATAGAGGAGATGATCCGGGTCGGTATGAACGTGGCGCGCTTGAATCTTTCCCACGGTTCGTTCACTGAACACGCTGCACGTATTAACCGCGTCCGGGCCGCCGCCGAGCAAGCCGGAGCGTTCACTGCGATCCTGGCGGACACCAAGGGCAGTGAGATCCGCACCGGAATCGTCAGCGGTGGAGAGTCCGAGCTGATCGCGGGAGAAGCCTTCGAGCTTTATTTCGAAGCCCGTACAGGCGACGCTTCGGGGGTCTTCGTATCCAATGGAAGCCTGGGCGATGTCGTGAAGCCCGGCGATTCGATTCTCCTCGATGACGGTGCCATCGAGCTGCGCGTGGAGCAGGCAAGCCGGCAGGGATTAGACTGCACGGTGGTTCGCGGCGGGCTGCTCGGCAACAGCAAAGGCGTGAATATTCCAGGCTCTGAACTTCAATTCAGCGCCGAGGATCGCCTCACCCGTGAGGAAGTTTCATTCGCTGTCGAACAGAAAGTCGACTACATCGCGGCATCCTTCGTGCAAAGTGAAGAGGATGTGTTCGCCATACGAGGAATCCTCGCGGAGCTGGGTGCGAGCATCCCCATTATCGCCAAGATTGAGAACCGGGCTGCAGTGACCAACCTCGATGCAATAGTCCATGCCGCGGACGGGACAATGGTGGCACGGGGCGATCTAGGGGTGGAATTCCCGCTTGCCGAGGTTCCGGCCATCCAGAAACAGATCATCCGGGCGACGGTTACAAACGGAAAACCCGTCATTACCGCCACTCAAATGCTCGACTCCATGGAGCGCAACCCTCGGCCAACACGTGCAGAGGTGAGCGACGTGGCCAACGCGATCCTCGATGGCAGCTCCGCCGTCATGCTTTCCGGAGAGACCGCGATGGGCAAGTATCCCGTCGAATCGGTTCGGACCATGTCGGCTCTGGCAGTCCGGGCCGAGGCATCGCTCGGGGAATTCGGTCAGCTGCAGAAAATTCTCCCGCATCCGTCAAATGTCATCACCGAGGCCGTGAGCCAGGCCGCTATCGCCATGGCCGATCACCTGAAGGCGGCGGCTATCATCTCCCTGACTGAAACCGGGTTCACCTCACGTCTCATCTCGAAGTACCGGCCGAGTTGCCCAATCATCGCAGTTACGACGTCACTGGACGTGCTGCGCCGGTTTTCCATGAACTGGGGCGTTCATGCCCTGCACTACATGGGAGATGGGTCGGACGCGGAAAAGGTGCAGTTTGCCGTTCGTAGAGCCAAAGAGATCGGCTGGGTTCGCAATGAGGACATTATTGTAGCCACGTCTGGTCAGACGCAGCAGGCGGGCAGTACCAATCTGATTCGGGTGGTCGTCGTAGACTGACGCCACCCTGTTCGTCTTTCTTCTGCCCTGCCGATCCCTCCCCCTGTTCAAAGGGGGAGGAATAGCACGGATCATCAGTAGCGGGGGGGCTCCGATCCGCCCGACGAACCCATCGAGCTACTGCCACCTTCCGGGCCGCGGGGCCCTGGCGGTCCAGCCATGCCGCTCGGTCCCATGGGACCCGTGGGGCCCGCGGGACCCGCCGGTCCTCGCGCACCAGCTGGTCCGGCCTTCCCGGAAACCTCGGCCAGTTGCCGCGACAGCTTGCGGACCTGAGCTTCCAGCTTGTTAATGCGATCGGCGGACGATGGACCACTCTTGGCCTTCTTCTTCGCCTTACGCTTGGCGACCTTCTTCTTCGCTTTGCGCTTGGCGACCTTCTTCTTCGCTTTGCGCTTGGCGACCTTCTTCTTCGCCTTGCGCTTGGCCACCTTCTTCTTCGCCTTGCGCTTGGCCACCTTCTTCTTCGCCTTGCGTTTGGCTACCTTCTTCTTCGCCTTGCGCTTGGCTACCTTCTTCTTGGCCTTGCGCTTGGCTACCTTCTTCTTGGCGCCTCTCTTTGCCGCCTTCTTCGCGACGCGTTTTTTCGCGGGCTTTTTCTTACTACGCCCCTTTGCCTTGGATTTCTTCGCTGCTCGAGCCACTTTTCGCTCCTCCGGTTGATCTCTGAACGGGACACTGCGATACAACTTAACAATAGTACGCGTCTCGATTCTTTGCTCGATGAATTTCGGAAAATCCTACGCGTGTCTTGTAAAATGCAGGCCGCGCCTGGGTGAGTGGCACTTCCGTCAGAAGGTCAGAAAGGGTTGAAATTTTCGAGAACTCGAGAGGGATCCAATGAAGAAGTCCAAAAGTCGAATCAAAACCAACATCGTGTACGGCTTGATTGTCATCGTTCCTGTGGCTGTTCTCGTGATGCTGATCGCGAAGTTAGTGGAAGTTCTCCAGAAGATTGCCATGAGCCTGGAGTTGGAGTCGGCCCTCGGTGCCGGGGCCGCGGTTGTGGTTGCGTTCCTGTTGCTGCTGCTCGTGTGTTATGGATTGGGAGCGGTGGTGCGCACGAAAGTCGGTTCCTGGTCCTTCGCAAAGCTGGAGAACATCATTCTTCAGCGCGTCCCTGGTTACGACCTGATCGGTAATATCCTCAAAGGATTCGCGAAGGATCAGGCCGCCTACCCCCCGGTGATGGTGCAACTGCACGGCCCGGGCTCGGCGGTATTCGGCCTGGTGATGGAGGAGCACGAGAACGGCGTCATGACGGTGTTCCTGCCATCGGCGCCGGCATTGACGGTGGGCAGCCTGCATGTGGTCGATCGCGGTCGGGTCACTTTCCTCGAGGCAAGCACTGTCGATGTGGCCAACTGCATCTCGCAGTGGGGCGTCGGGTCGGAGAAAGCCCTCGGCGAGTTTCGCCCTTAGACCGAATCTCGGAGTTGATGTCGCAAAGCATCCAGGTTTCATTGGAATCGAGCCAATGAACGCGATTCGAATTGCCACCTTGGCATTGGTACTCCTGCTTGCCGGGTTGACCTGTTTACCGGCCGCGACCCAAGGGCCTGGCGATGGATTCTCTGTTACCTACAAGAGCCCGGCTGCACCGCAGCTGCGCCTGAAGTCGCTGGATGGAGGCGAATATGACCTTTCCACTGTGAAGGGGCGGGTTGTGGTCGTTAGTTTCTGGGCGACCTGGTGTCCGCCGTGCATCGAGGAATTGCCAACAATGCAGAAATTGTGGGAGGAGACCCGCGACCAGGGACTGGATGTGCTGGCGGTTAACGTCGGCGAGCCCGCTGACCGAATCCGACAGTTCCTCCACGAATTCGAGCCTGAATTGACCTTTCCCATTCTCCGCGACCCCGATGGCGAGGCCTTCCAGGCGTGGGGCGTGCGAGGATTACCCAAGACCTATGTCGTCAACAAGCGCGGGCAAGTCATCTACGAAGCCGAGGGTGGCCGTAACATGAACTCCGAGCACATTCGAGAACGGCTACGAGCCCTCATTAATGAGTGAATCCAGAAGGGTTATCAGCTTACTGCAAAGCATCCAGTACCAGCTTCTGAAAGCTGATCACCGATTCCTCCCAGATGGGAGATAGCAGACCGCCGTCCAGGGTATAGGTCCGGGAGTGATAGGGGCATCGCAGCACGCGGCCGACGTTGCAAGGCTTGTCGACGAGATGCAGGCAGCGATGGCGGCGCACATTGACCGGTCCATACGCGTTATCTCGACTATCGAAGGTGCCGTCTGGCCGGGCTTGGAACACTCGGCATTTGCGGGCCAGCCTCCTGACGCAGACCCGTCAACAACCCGGCTTGTAGGCCCCGAAATCTCGCCTACACTCTAACAAAGCCGCGTTAACCCATTGAATGTATTCTCCTTGGAGGACAGCTACGATGATCGTGCGATTGCTGCGAATTCTCACGGCCGGCGTGATATTCCTATCCGCCGCCGGAGCCCAGGCCCAGGTCCAGGATCCCAAGCTTTGGTATGTCTCCCTTGGCACCGGTGGTGCCTGGTACGAAGACGTCAATCTCGGCGGCGGCGTGAGCGCCAGCACGGACACCGGCTTTACGCTGACCGGCGCCTTCGGCCGGTACGTTGACGATATACGGGTGATACGGCTGGAAGGGCAAGTTCTGTACAACCGAGCCAGTATCAGCAGCCTCGGTGCGACAAAAGCGACAGGCACCCTTTCCAATACCGGGCTGATGGTCAATGCCTACTACGACTTCAGAAACTCGTCCAATTGGACCCCGTATATGGGTGGGGGAATCGGCTACTCCCGCGTCGATTTCGACAAGCTGGCTTCCGCTGGCGTGCCGTTAATCAACGACCACGATGACGCCTTCTCCTACCAGCTGATGCTCGGTGTCGCTTACGAGTTCAGTCCTGCCTGGGCGATAAATGTCGGCTATCGCTTCTACGCCACCGACAACCTGAATTATACGGGTACTGCCGGCGTTCCCGTTTCCAGCGGAGGCACCAAGGTGCATAACGCAGATCTCGGAGTGCGTTTTAACTTCTAGCGAGCGACGGTCCAACCGCCCGAATACGATCTAGCTGCTCGGACCATCAGGCGGTATCACGACTACCCGGGCCCGCAGTTGCCTCAATCGCACACCCAGAAAAATCATCACGGCGGCCATCAGTAAGGCCGCCGCGGCGATTATCCAGGACACGGTGACGACGGCCGCGCCGGGCCAGACGATCAGGATGACACCCAGCACCCCCGCGATGATGCCGCCAGTGGTCATGAGCCGGCGACCCATGGCGTCGACGGCGTATTGGCGCGCCGCAATCACGTAGCTGATGCCGATAAACAGCGCACCCGCGCCCAAGACCATGAACAGGGTGCGTGCACTCTGACTCGGCCAGAGAACAACCAGCAGTCCGATCACGACGCTGAGGGCGGGCTGCAGCAGCCGGCCCGAGGGCGCGGCACGGCGTAACGCCACCACCAGTCCCATCACGCCGTCGGCAATCAGGTACGCGCCGACGAACAGCACCAGGATTTCCAGCGTCAGGGTGGGCCAGATCAAGGCGAAGACGCCAAGCACTGCGGCGAACACGCCCCGCAGTATGAAAACCCACCAGATTTGACCCGTTGGCAAATGTTCCCGCGGCGTGCTCATGCAACTCCCTCCTGCAAGGTCTCGGCTGCAAGATACCGGTTCGGGAGTACCCTGGTCGACACGTACCGGGCAAAGTCCTATTCTCCGGCCAGCCGACCACTCAGGAGGCCGCCAGCATGAAGCTACTAACGACTACGATTGGTGCCTACCCCAAGCCGGACTACGTCGAGCTTCCCGACTGGTTCGGCGCCGCCGCGGGTCCCGATACCGAGCGCCCCACCGAGGAGTGGGCCGGGGCGATCGCCAGAATGGGGGACGACGCGGAGGCGATCCTGGCGCGTGGCACGAAGGAAGTCATCGGTGACCAGGTTGCCTGCGGCATCGACATCCCCTCGGACGGCGAAGTCCGCCGAGAGAACTACATCCATTATCACTGTCGGCACTTGAACGGCATCGACTTCGAGCGTCTCACTAAAAAGTCCCTGCGCCAGGGAGCTTACAGCGCCCACCTGCCCACCATTACCGGGCCGGTATCGGCCCGCGACCACTTCCTGCCCCACGATTGGAAGATCGCCCAGAGCTTCACCGACAGGCCTGTGAAGATCACCATGCCCGGCCCCATGACCATCGCCGACACGACTGCGGACGCCTACTACGATGACCCTGCCAAACTGGGCGCCGACATTGCCGCGGCGCTCAACTACGAAGTCCAGGCATTGGCGCAGGCGGGTTGCAAGCACATCCAGATCGACGAACCCGTTTTTGCGCGCAAGGTTCCCGAGGCCCTCGACTATGGCTTCGAAAACCTGGAACGGGCCTTTCATGGCTGCCCGAAAGACGTGGTGCGAACCATGCACATGTGTTGCGGTTATCCCGACTCGCTGGACAACCCGGAATATCCCAAGGCACCGAAGGAATCCTACTTCGACTTGGCTGAAGCGGTGGATCGCTCTTCGGTGATGGCGGTTTCCCTGGAAGACACCCATCGCAGAAACGATCTCGCGCTGTTGGAGCGCTTCGCCTCGACCACGATCATCCTCGGTGTAGTCGCCATCGCCAAAAGCCATGTGGAGAGCATCGACGATGTACGCGCGCACCTCGCGCAGGCCCTGGAGCACATCGACGCGGAGCGACTAATCGCCGCTCCCGACTGCGGTCTCGGTCTCCTGAGTCGCGGGCGAACGCTGGAAAAGCTTCGAAATCTCTGCGAAGCGGCCCACTCGATGTAGGCACGAAGAGATTCCAAATATGCCTGCTACAAAGATTCCCGGCGGGTCAACGCAAGCGCCTCTGACCTACACGGTCGATACCGGTGTCAAACCGATTACCGGAACGACGGGGCCCGACGGAACCCTGCGTCACCGAACCGGCGAGTTTCGAGAACACCTGATGACCATTCACGACGCGCGCGAGCGTCGCGATGCTCTGTCGTTGGAACGTGAAGGTTTCGTCCTCGTCGATCACGAGACCCGGGTTCGAGATTTTTACGATCCGCGAGAATTGAAGGCCGTGTATTACCCGGAAATCGAGCACCTGATAAAGGAGCAAACCGGCGCCACACGTGTAGTGATCTTCGATCACACACTGCGCTCCGGGGACCAGGCCGCCCAGACCGAGAAGAACCTGCGCGAACCAGTAAAGGTGGTGCACAATGACTACACGGAATGGTCCGGGCCGCAGCGCGTGCGGGATTTGTTCGCCGAGGACGAAGCCGAAAGCCTGCTGCGGGACCGGGTGGCCGTGGTGCAAGTCTGGCGCCCGATCCGTGGCCCCGTGTTATCGAGCCCACTTGCCATCTGTGATGCGCAAAGCGTATTACCCGAGGATCTGATTCCAGCGGAACGCCATCACAAGGACCGAATCGGTGAAATTTATCAACTTGCCTTCAATCCCGAGCACCACTGGAACTGGTTTCCGGAGATGCAGCAAGATGAGGCGTTGGTATTTAAATGTTATGACTCCGAGAAGGACGGCCGGGCACGCTTCACGGCCCATGGCTCCTTTGACGATCCCGCCACACCGCCCGACGCACCCCAACGGGAAAGCATCGAAGTACGAACCCTCGCATTCTGGGGAAAGACATGAGCGGTAACGCCACGTTGAGGAAAAGTCGATAATGGATCTCGGGCTCTTCATGATGCCC
>JAACFO010000141.1 GCA_009937425.1 Gammaproteobacteria bacterium | reverse complement strand
AAATAATAGAAGCCGATGTTCTGTGCATCGGCGGCGGCATTGCCGGATTAATGGCCGCTATCAGGGCCAGTGAGCTCGGAGCCAAGGTGGTGGTCGCTGAAAAGGGTAACACCCTGACCAGCGGGGCGGGCGGCCTGGGCAATGGGAATTCCGGCGGTCACGGCGGCGGCAACGCCAATGGCCACGGCGGCGGGAATAGCGCCAGTGCCTCCGGTCGTGGTGGCGGAAAGGGCGGATCCGGCCACGCCACAGGCAGGGGCCAGGGGCACGCCAATACCGGGCACGGTCATGGGCACGGTCATGGGCATGGAAACGCATCCCGTCATGGCGTCAGTGCGTCGACCCTGGGTTCGCTCAATGCTGCGCACGCGTCAGCAACCGCGCGCGCAAACGCAGCACCGAATTCCGCGGTGGGCGCCATTGCCGCATTCGCGGCTGCGGTCGAGTCCACAGAGTTGACCAACAGGGAGCGTGTCGAAGCGGCCGCCCAGGCTCTCGCTTCCCAGGCCAACAAGCCCATTACGGCACCGGTCGTATCCCGGGTCGGCAATCTGGCTAATGTGGAAGTCAGTCGTAGAGAAGCGCGTGCTATCGCACATCGCGCCTCCCAGATCCAAGGCGACGGTTCCTAGGCGGGACGTCAGGCGCCGCGCGGCGTATCGCGGGCGAAGAGATTTTCTACGAGCCCGCGGGAAAGTTCTCCGTCTGTTGTAATTCGCTCCGAAGATTGGAACGCCTCGATGGCGGCCCGGGTCTTCGGGCCGGCGATGCCGTCGGCCGGACCCGCATCGTATCCCAACGCGTTCAGGCGAAGCTGCACGTACGTTACCGTGGGTGCATCCGCATAACCGCTGGTGGCCTCGGCCGAGAAGTGCGCGATAAATGCATCGGCTCTTGCACGGGCGGCTGGTGTTAACCGCTTCGCCATCCGGTCTCGAAATGCGGCGGCTTTCTGGTGGCCGTTCCCGGCGGCGATGTTGAACCATTGATATGCCCGTCGCGCACTTTCGGGAACACCGAATCCCGATGCGAACATTACTCCGAGGGCGTATTGCGCCTGGGGATCCCCGCCCCGGGCGGCCTTTCCGTACCAGCGTGCCGCCCACTCGGCATTCTCGGCGACACCGACGCCGTCAACATAAGCCTGTCCAAGAAGGAACTGAGCCTTCGGGTGTCCTTGAGCAGCGGCACGCTGAAGAAAGGAAAGGGCGCGCGGGATGTCCTGCTCTACGCCTATGCCGCCATAGAAGCTCGATCCAACCAGAAACTGCGCGCCGGGATCACCGAGGTCCGCGGCGCGGTTGATCCACTGCGCGGATAGTTCGTGATTCTCGGGGACACCATCACCCGCGATGTACGCGAGACCCAGCTCGTAGGCGGCGCGGGCGTCTCCAAGCTCTGCGGCGTTGCGAAAATGATCCGCGGCAGCTTGCGAGTCGCCCGCCGCCCGGGCCTTCAGGGCGCGATCATAGGCGACCTTCGCACGTTCCCGCTCTTCATTCGTGGGACCGGGAGGCGGCGTCTCGAACAACGCCTCCATTTCCTGCCCGGCTTTCTGCCAGGCGTCACCCAGTTCCGCACAGCCGGCTATGGTCAGCGACAATGCGCAGACGGAAAATTTTACGACCGTACCGTAGAGAGCCGATGGACTGGACATGGCTCAAGCATATCCTTTGATCACGGGATTTCGCGAATCCCGGTCTGTTTTCGCCGATATCCTGCCGGTTTTGGTTGGATGTCGAACGCCTCGGTCGGACCTTCTGACCTTTGCAGGCATTCATTTCCTAAAGCCACACGGCAACAAAGCCCTGTGCGACGCCGACTTATGGCCAGGGATCTCTTCAGATGATGTCATCCGTTTATCCTGGCTATACAGCCGAGCTAGAAGTCGGTGCCGATTTCCGGGTTTCCTTTGTCGCACGGGTAAGGCGAATGGCACCGATCACGAACACAGGCAAAACGACGACCGTACATACGGCATAAACCATGAGAATACTGGAAATCCCATCCATCGAGAGATCTTCCATATCGGACACCGCAAGAGATGCGAGCACGAGTGTCGCCGAGAAAGCGAGTCGTCCGGCGAGACTCTGCACCGAGAGATATGTCGCGCGCACGCTGCCGGTCAGTCGCGGATGAGTGAGGCTGACTATGATGGGCTTGGTGAGTGCCATCGGCACGCCGCGCAGGACGATGACCAGCATGATTGACATGTGAAGCACCGAGCTCATGGCGCTGATGATGACCAGAAGCATGCCTACCGCTGCGAGCAGGGTGCCTCCGGGACTCAAACGGCGCGTCACGGTGAGCGACCAGTGGCTGGCCACGGCGGCGATTCCCATCATTATCGCGGTCAGCACCCCGGCTACTGCCGGTGCCAAAGTGTAGCCACCATCACTCCCCCCGAAGAGAAATTGCAGATAGGGTTGATAGAACTCGTACGGGACGTGAGCGAGAACCGTCGTCGCAACGACGAATACCATCAACCACCGCAGCACGGGATCCCGAAGTCGGCGAACGACCACCAGGATTTGGATAAGAGGGGAGTGGGCCTGGCGACTGGCGGGGGCGGGCTCGACGAACTTCAATGCAATGGCGAGGGCAGCGAGTCCGGCGATGGCCGACAACGCGTAGGCCCAACGCAAATCGAACCCCGCCATAATTCCACCTACTAGCGCCGAAAGGGCCAATGCGATGAAGGTAAATGTCTGGGCCTGCGCCTCGCGGGCAGCGACTTCCTCGCCCCGGCCGAGTGTCTTCAATGACTCGTAGAGCAACGAGGTATCGGTTCCGGACTTCATGGCCATGCCGAATGCGTAGAGAAACTGAGCAACGAGAAACGGCGCGAATGTCGAGGTAGTGCAAAAGATGATGCTACCGGCCATCCATCCAGCGGCGCTCAGCAGTAACGTCAGGCGCCGCCCGACCCGGTCGGAGAAGTAGCCCGATGGCACCTCGAGGATTACGACACTGAGGAAATACAGCCCCTCCAGCAGGAGCACTTGATGTATGGGAAGCACTGAGGAGAAATACAGAAAGAACACGGGCATCCAGAACAACAGGTTTTGGAAGAACTGGTAGAAGGGGTAGAGACGGAGGTTTCGTTCCATCTGGGACAAGAAGTTCCTACGAAAGAGGCCATCATCCGGTGCCCGACACTGACGACGAAGGACTGCTCGAGCATGAATACAGTCGCACGCTGAATCGCCACGACGATTGGAAATCGGTCAAGGTGAATCCTTTGAGGCCGAATATATCAGACCCCCGGCAGGCTCTTGGACGCGGGGTCGGCGCGCACAAGTATCTGATAGTTGGTGGGCCCGGTAGGACTTGAACCTACGACCAACGGATTATGAGTCCGTTGCTCTAACCAACTGAGCTACAGGCCCGTTTGGGTGGGTGCTGCTTTTTGTCCCCCTCACCCCGGCCCTCTCCCCCAAGTGGGGGAGAGGGGGGAAGACGAGAGGCGGCCTTAACTCTATCAGTTAATCGAGAAAGCTGCGCAGTTGTTCGGAACGGCTTGGGTGGCGGAGCTTTCGCAGCGCCTTCGCTTCTATCTGGCGAATCCGCTCACGGGTAACGTCGAACTGCTTGCCGACCTCCTCGAGGGTGTGGTCGGTATTCATTTCGATGCCGAACCGCATGCGCAGCACTTTCGCTTCCCGCGGCGTCAGGCCGGCGAGGATATTCTGCGTCGATTCGCGCAGACCCTCGAAGGTCGCCGAGTCGTTGGGTGACACGATGGTCTGATCTTCGATGAAATCACCCAGGTGTGAATCCTCGTCGTCACCGATGGGTGTCTCCATGGAGATCGGCTCCTTGGCGATCTTGAGTACCTTGCGCACCTTGTCTTCCGGCATCTCCATGCGCTCCGCAAGCTCTTCCGGCGTCGGCTCGCGTCCCTTTTCCTGCAGGATCTGGCGCGAGATGCGGTTGAGCTTGTTGATGGTCTCGATCATGTGCACCGGAATACGAATGGTGCGTGCCTGATCCGCGATAGACCGTGTAATGGCCTGCCGAATCCACCAGGTGGCGTAGGTCGAAAACTTGTAGCCGCGGCGGTACTCGAACTTGTCCACCGCCTTCATGAGGCCGATGTTGCCCTCCTGGATGAGATCCAGGAATTGCAGGCCGCGGTTCGTGTACTTTTTGGCGATGGAAATCACCAGACGCAGGTTGGCTTCCACCATTTCCTTTTTCGCCCGGCGTGCCTTGGCCTCGCCGATGGACATGCGCCGGTTGATGTCTTTGATTTCAGAGATAGTGAGACCGCTCTCCACCTCGACTGCAGCGAGCTTTGTCTGCAAGCGTTTGATGTCCTTCGCCAGCGGCTTCAATGCCTCGGCGTACTTGCTTTTGGCCCGCAGGTGCGGGCGCAGAAAGTCCATGTCGGTTTCGTTGACGAGGAAGCTCGTGACGAAATCCTTGCGCGGCATTTTCGCCTCGCGAACACACATGGTCATGATCTGACGCTCGTGATTGCGGATGCGCTCGATGACGCGGCGCAGCTGATCAGTGAGCCGATCCACGAGCTTCGGCACGATCTTCAACTCGAAGAACTGCGCCGCGCACTCTTCACGGATCTTCACGGATTGCTTGGAAGGCGATCCATGCTTGGCTGTCGCACGGTTGACGCGGCCCAGGGTGCGCTTGAGTTTTTTGAAATGCTCCTTCGCCTCTTCCGGGTCTGGACCCAGATCCACCAGCGCCTCCAGCTCGTCATCCGTATCGTTGCCATTCTTCCCGTCTTTGCCGGCCATTGGCTTGGGGCCCGGCGTCGCCGGCTCGTCGGTCTGATTCGGATCGACGAAGGTCGAGAAGATATCGGTGATCTTGATCTCCGCGTTCTGGTGGCGTTCGTACTCGCCCACCAGCATCTCGATGGTCGGTGGGTAGACGGCGAGCGCCCCCAGTGCCTGATTGAGGCCTTTCTCGATACGCTTGGCGATCTTGATCTCACCTTCGCGGGTCAGGAGGTCCACGGTACCCATCTCGCGCATGTACATGCGCACGGGATCGGTGGTGCGACCAAACTCGCTGTCGAGGGTGGCCAGGGCGACGGCAGCCTCTTCGGTGTCGTCCTCGTCGGCGTTGACCGCCGTCTCCATCATCAAGAGCGTATCGGCATCGGGGGCCACCTCGTGAACGGCGATCCCCATGTCGTTGATCATGCTGATGATATCTTCGATCTGCTCCGGGTCCACGATGCCTTCCGGCAGGTGATCGTTGACCTCATGGTAAGTCAGGTAACCCTGATCTTTACCTTTTGCGATCAATAACTTAAGTTGTGATTGTTGCTGATTCAGGTCCATTATTTTCTTCTGCCACACTGTGTGTGGAAACGCGGGCAATAAACCCTAATTATACCAAAATTCGGTCGCCCCTACCGGGGATCCGAAGCCGCATTCCCATCGCTGTCCTGGTGCGATACACCTCCAGATAGGCGGGCAAATTCCCGCTTTTCAGCGTCGCTCAATTGCCCCTGCCGCTCTCTACGAGCGAGCTCGGCAAAGCGCTGATCTTCAGCCAGTCGCTGGAGCTTTTCCAGGGAGTCCTTGAACTCCCGCTCGAGGCCCCCATCGAGGGTCGCAATATCCTCTGCAGCCAGCTTCGCCAGGTGGCGCCCGGACTCGTGGTCACGGAAACGCTCCAACAGCGCACCAGTTGTCAGATGGGGATTGTCCTCGAGAGTTTCAATGAGCTCCAGCAGCAACGCCACGCCGGGGAGCTCCAAAGCGCGCAAGTGGTCGGTGGTCATGACTCCGCTTCCCAGAGATGGATAGTGCAGGAGCCACGAGATCACCTTACGCACCAGAGACGGCGATTGTCGTTTGTTTTTACCTGGGGAACTCGCCGGCCTCGATGCCGCCGCATTCCCCCTCCCCGTTACCAGTGTAGACGAATTCCTCTGGCCGAGCCCTGTGAGCTCGGCCAGGCGCTGCTCGGAAAGTTCCCGGAAACTTCCCAACGGCAGCTTTGCCAGCAACGGCCGGCACAGCGCCGCCAAGCGTGAGCGGCCGTCGATGGTGCCCAGGTCGACCCCGGCGGCCAAGTGGTCGAACAGAAAGGTGCCGAGGCTGTCGGCCGTGCTCACCTGGGACTCGAATGCCGCCGTCCCTCGGGCCCTTACCAGGCTGTCCGGGTCCTGGCCATCTGGAAGGAACATGAAAAAAGCCTGCCTGCCATCGTGCATGGCGGGAAGTGTGGTCTCCAGGGCGCGCCAGGCGGCGCGGCGCCCGGCTTCGTCCCCATCGAAGCAGAAAACCACATCCTCGCTGGTGCGAAAAAGTTGCTCCAGATGGGCTTCGGTGGCGGCGGTACCCAGAGTCGCGACGGCGTTGTGTATGTCGTGCTGGGCGAGCGCCACTACGTCCATATATCCTTCCACGACAATCAGCCGCTCGGGTTTGCCGGCTGCCTTGCGCGCCTGATAGAGGCCGTAGAGCTCGCGTCCCTTGTGGTACACGGGGGTTTCCGGGGAGTTCAGGTACTTGGGCGTCTCGTCGCCAAGCACCCGGCCGCCGAAGCCCACCGTGCGCCCGCGGCGGTCGAGTATCGGAAACGTGATGCGGTCCCGGAAGCGGTCGTAGAAACCGCCCCCGCCTTTGTCCACCAGCAGCCCGGCGCGGGACATCAGGGTCCGATCGCTGTCATTGCGGCCGATGGCGTTGAGCATGTTGTCCCAGCCCGGTGGGGCAAATCCCATGCCGAAGGCGGCGGCGATCTCACCGGAGAGGCCCCGATTACGGAGATAATCCACCGCCTGGGCAGCTTGTGGATGCTGGCGCAGCTGCTGCTGAAAGTAAGCGTTCGCTTTGGCCAGGATGTCGTAGACGGGCTGCAGATTTTCGCCGCGCTCATCGCCACCCGCCTCCCGCGGGACTTCCAGGCCCGCGCGACTGGCCAGGTCCTCCACGGCTTCCACGAAGTCCATGTGGGCGTATTCCATCAAAAAGCTGATGGCTGAGCCGTGGGCGCCGCAGCCGAAGCAATGGTAGAACTGCTTGTCTGCGCTGACCGTGAACGACGGCGACTTCTCGTTATGAAACGGGCAACAGGCCTTGTGGTCTTTGCCGCCCTTCTTGAGGGGCACGTACTCGTCCACCACGTCCACGATGTCGACGCGTGAGAGTAAATCGTCGATGAATTGACGGGGAATGAGCCCGGCCACTTCTGTCTCTCCGCCCTGAAACACGGCCATCACGGCCGCCAACATGGAGTAAGTCTACCGCAACCTCCTCCCTCTCCCGCTCCGCGGGAGAGGGCCGGGGTGAGGGAAATTGCTCGATCCCCTCTCACCGCCCCAGATGGCGGCGAGGGCACAAGAGCAGGGGAGCATCAGCCTGCGAGCTTCTGCTTGACTGTGCTGCTGACGGCGCCCAGGTCGGCGCGGCCCTGGACCTGGGGCTTCAACAGGCCCATGACTTTGCCCATATCGCGCATGGAGCTGGCGCCGGTCTCGGCGATGGTGGCATCGATTAGCGCGTCGAGCTCCTCGGTGGGCAGCGCTTCGGGCATATAGGCCTCGATGACCGCGATTTCGTAACTCTCCTGGTCCGCCAGATCCTGGCGACCGGCATCGGAATACTGCTGCAGGGAGTCGCGGCGTTGCTTGAGCATTTTCTCCAGGACCGTCAACACGCCCGGATCGTCGAGTTCCACTCGCGAGTCGACTTCGAGCTGCTTGATGGCGGCGGTGACCAGCCGCAGGGTTCCCAGGCGCGGCTTGTCCCTGGCGCGCATGGCTGCCGTGACATCCTCCAGAATGCGATTTTTCAGCTGGGTAGCCATAGTTCACGGAGCACCCGCGGTTGGCGGGGCAGGGGTACTGGCCTGGATCCGGCCTTAATAAAGGCGGCGGCGTTTGATGTTGTCGCGGGCGAGCTTCTTGAGATGACGCTTGACGGCGGCGGCGGCTTTGCGCTTGCGCACCGAGGTGGGCTTCTCGTAGTACTCGCGGCGGCGGATCTCGGTGAGAGTCCCCGCTTTCTCGCAGGCGCGTTTGAACCGGCGCATAGCGACGTCGAAGGGTTCGTTCTCGCGTACTCGGACGGACGGCATTTATGTTCCTCGCAGTATCCTTGAGGCGGGTTACGTTAAACTCGCCGTGATAGTGAACCCCATAGTGTAATTGGGACTGGCCAGGCAAGCAAAGCCCGATGCGCCATCGTGTCCACCGGCAGCGCCGAGGCCCGCTCCAGAGAGGCGGATGAGAGTACTGGGAATCGAGACATCCTGCGATGAGACCGGGGTCGCCGTGTACGACAGCGAGACCGGATTGCTCGCCCACCAGCTTCACAGCCAGGCGGCCCTGCACGCTGAGTACGGCGGCGTGGTGCCCGAGCTCGCCTCCAGGGACCATGTAAGAAAGCTGATTCCCTTGCTGCACCAGGTGCTCAGCGACGCAGGCTTGGACCGGCGGGGTGGCATCGACGGCATCGCCTATACCGCCGGGCCGGGCTTGGTTGGTGCCCTGCTGGTGGGTGCAGCCGTGGGGCGCAGTCTGGCCTTTGCCTGGGGGGTGCCTTCGGTGGCCGTGCATCACATGGAGGGGCACCTGCTGGCGCCGATGCTGGAGCCGGACGCTCCAGAATTCCCCTTTCTCGCGCTGCTGGTGTCCGGGGGGCATACGCAGCTGGTGGCAGTTGACGGTGTGGGCGTGTACCGGGTGCTCGGCGAGTCCCTGGATGACGCCGCCGGCGAAGCCTTCGACAAGACTGCGACCCTGCTGGGCCTTCCCTATCCGGGTGGCCCGGAGTTGGCGGCCCTGGCGGAGCACGGTGACCCGAACCGCTTCCGCTTTCCACGGCCAATGACCGACCGCCCGGGGCTGGACTTCAGCTTCAGCGGCCTCAAGACTTTTGCCATGAATACTATCGCTGACGCGCCGGGCGACCCGCAGACCCGGGCGGCCATTGCCCGGGCCTTCGAGGAAGCGGTGGTGGACACCCTGGTCATCAAGTGCCGGCGGGCATTGGAGCACACCGGTCTCGAGCGCCTGGTGGTGTCCGGCGGCGTCGGCGCCAATCGCCGGCTGCGGCAATCCATGGGCGTACTGGCCGACAAGCTATCGGTTGCGGTCCACTACCCGCGGATTGAATTCTGCACCGACAACGGCGCCATGGTGGCCTACGCGGGCTGTCAGCGCCTGCTGGCCGGCGCCGACGAGCCCCTGGCCTTCGACGCCCGCGCCCGCTGGCCCCTGGAATCCCTGCTCCCCCCGGGCGCGGAGCACGGACCCCAATAAGTCAAGACCGGTGCCCGGTACCTGTTAGGCAAGACTTGTCTTATTTGTCCGGGAGCACATTGCGACGCCTGGCGAAGCGCCCTCGCCAAACGTCTGCGAAAACCTTACAGCTCTATCTCGTTTTCGGTTCCGTCGCGCAGTCGTTGAATGTTGTCGCGATGGCGGTAAACCAGCAGAGCAGCGATGATGGTCAGTGCCAGGACATAGGCGGGTACCTGGATGAACACCAGGGCGAACAGTGGTGCCGCCACCGCGGCGCTCATGGAGGCGAGGGAGGCGTAGCGGGTTGCCATGGCCGCTACTACCCACACGGCGCCCATGAACAGCGCCACCGGGTACACCAGCGCAGCCACGGCGCCAAAGGCGGTAGCGACACCCTTGCCTCCCTTGAATCGAAAGAAGATCGGGTACATGTGGCCGACCACGGCTGCCACGGCGGTGGCCGACAGCGTTGCCGGCGAATCGCTGAGCAAATGGGCGAGCAGCACCGGAATCGCGCCCTTGAGGACATCGC
>JAACFO010000046.1 GCA_009937425.1 Gammaproteobacteria bacterium | reverse complement strand
AGGGTTAGGGTGAGGGGCAGGGGCAGGGGCAGGGGCAGGGCAGGGGCAGGGCAGGGCAGGGCAGGGGCGCTATTACGCGTTACCCACAACCTCCACCCTACGTGATTCGGCGAACTCCAGCATCCGTTGCACCGGAATCAGGGCGCGTGCGCGAATCGATTCATTGATGACGATCTCGTTGTTACCCGTTTCCAGCACCGCCACCAGATTGCGCAACCCGTTCATCGCCATCCACGGGCAGTGGGCGCAACTCTCGCACGTTGCGCCTTCGCCGGCAGTGGGCGCCGCGATAAGCGTCTTGTGCGGCGCAACCTCACGCATCTTGTGAAAAATCCCACGATCCGTGGCGACGATGAATGTCTCATTGGGCAGTGATTTCACGGCTTTGATGAGGGCGCTGGTGGAACCAACCACATCGGCCAGCGCAATAACCGGCGCTGGCGCCTCGGGGTGCACCAACACCGCCGCCCCCGGCTTCTTCGCCAGCAGCCGTTCCAGTTCATCGGCCTTGAAGGCTTCGTGCACGATGCACGAGCCCTGCCACATGAGCATGTCGGCGCCGGTCATGCGCTGGATGTAGTCGCCCAGGTAACGATCCGGCGCCCACAGGATCTTTTCGCCGCGCTCGTTGAGAGTAGCGATGATGTCCAGCGCGATCCCCGACGTCACCACCCAATCGGCGCGCGCTTTTACCGCGGCACTGGTATTGGCATACACGACCACGGTGCGATCGGGGTATTCGTCGCAGAGATCGGAAAAGGCGCCGGCAGGGCAGCCCAGATCCAATGAGCAGGTGGCCTGCATCTCGGGAACGAGAACGCGTTTCTCCGGGTTCAGAATTTTCGCCGTCTCACCCATGAAGCGCACGCCGCAAACAACCACAGTGGAGGCGCTGTGCTGATGACTGAAGCGCGCCATCTCCAGCGAATCCGCCACGTGGCCGCCGGTTTCATCGGCGAGCATTTGCAGATCAGGATCGGTGTAATAGTGTGCTACCAGCACCGCGTCCTTTTGCTTTAACAATTGCTTCGCCCGCTGGCGCAGGCTTTCACGCTCATCGTTATCCAGCTCGGGCGCGATGCGCGCAACGCTGGCGGCATCGGGTATCTGCACTGGAAAGGAGAGAGGCGCGTTCATTATGAGATCCCTCACTTGATAATTCGCACTTCGTGCGGATTGTTGACGCGATAAAGACGGGCCGGGCGGTGGCTGCCGGTCTTTTGCACTTGTGATGTTTGCCGAATCTGTTCCATTGCGCGCATGCGCTTTCGGAAATTGCGCTTGTCCAGATCCCGGTTGAGAATGATCTGGAAGACGTTCTGCAAGTCGCTCAAGGTGAAAAGTTCCGGCATGAACTGGAAGGCGATGGTGGAGTAGTCGAGCTTGGCCGCCAGGCGCTGGTGGGCCGTGTCCACCATCTGTGCGTGATCGAATGCGAGTTCCGGAAGCTCGTTCAACGAAAACCAACCAACGCCTTCGCTGTCTGCATCGGTGCGAAGCTGCAGGCGTTTCGACGCCACCAGGGCGTAGTAAGCAACCGAGATGACGCGCTCGCGGGGGTCGCGTTCCGGCGCACTGAAGGTGTAGAGCTGCTCCAGATAAATCCCCGACAGACCGGTGCTGTCCTCGAGCTTGCGCATGGCATTGGCCTCGACGTCCTCGTCGGTGCCGACGACCCCGCCGGGCAACGACCAGCAGCCCTCAAAGGGCGCGTTTCGACGCCGAATGAGCAGAAGTTTCAACTGCTCATCGCGCAGGGTAAACACCACGATGTTGGTCGTGAGTACCGGGCGTCCGCTTTCGGTGGGCAACGGCATGGTGACGACTTTCAGCCTCGATTCAGGTTAGTGTATTAACTACACTAATAGAATAGTGTCTTGGGTACACTATTGCAACCGGCGAGAGGCGAAAAGCCCGTATTCCTGGGCCGCGGCGTTGGCGTCGAAGCAATGGGCATTGCCGCCCTCAGTGCAACGAGGCCCGCCATTCCAGACGTTGGACGATCTCGGCTTCCTGTTCCGCAAGCTCCTGGAGCCGCGTCTGGATGGTTTGCGGATCCGCGTACTTTAGGGCCATATCGACGAACTGGTGGCCGTGCTTCGTCTCGGCCTTCCAAAGGGCGGTGTAAAACGCCTTGAGGCTTTCGTCGTCGAGTGCATTCGCAATTATCCCGAAGCGCTCGGCGCCGCGGCACTCGACCAATGAAGAGACCAGCAAACGGTCCAGAAAACGGGGCTCGCGCCCGTGGCGCATGCAGGCCATCAGCTGATTGACGTAGGGATCCTGGATATCCTTGACCAGCTCGAGGCCCCGGGACACCATGAGCTCGTACACTTGGCGAAAATGCTCGAGCTCTTCCTGAGCCAGCGCGATCAATGTGGGCAGGATGCGTGTGCGGTCCGGGTGCTTTACCACCAGGCTCATGGCCAGCGCCGAGGCTTTGCGTTCACAATTGGCGTGGTCCTGGAGGAAGGCGTCGAAGTCGGCGAGCACGACCTTTACCCAATCGGGATGGGTGGCAAGCAGCAGGTCGATGGATCTTCGGGCCATAATTTAACAATGCATGCTGAGCAAAACCAAAGACAGGTCCGCGGGGATGGTGGCAATTATTCTACGCCGTGTAAATCATCGGAATCTGACTTTCGACTTCAATTGAATGCACTCCGCACGTATCTGGGAAAGCAGCAACGTGGCGTTGCATTGGCGGACGCGCCTGCGCATCCCGAGCTGGGCATCGTCGTTGTCATTCCTTGTTATGACGAGCCCGATTTGCCGCGAACATTGGAGAGCCTGCGCCGATGCCGGCCTGCGCGCGGCGCTGTGGAGGTGGTGCTGGTTTGGAATGCCTCCGAGCGTGATGACGAAGAGTTGCGCCGCCGCAACCAGAGGATGATGGAACGTGTTCATGTGTGGCGGACGAAACATGAGCACCCCCGTTTCCGAATTCAGACGCTGAACTGGCCGCGTTTACCGGCGCGGCATGCGGGCGTCGGTCTGGCACGCAAGATTGGCATGGACGAAGCGGTGGCGCGTTTCGCAGCTGTCGATAATCCCCACGGTATCATCGCGAGTCTCGATGCCGACTGCACCTGCGACGGTGATTACCTGGTCGCATTGGAGTCACACTTCCAGCGACATCAAGATACACGCGCCTGCACGATCTACTTCGAACACGATTTGAACGGGCCGCTGGAGGAAAAACTCTACGCGGCAATTACCCGCTATGAACTGTTCCTGCGCTACTACCGACACGGCCTGAAATTCGCGAATTTCCCATTTGCGCATTACACAATCGGGTCATGCCTGGCGGTACGTTGTGACTTCTATGCGCGTCACGGTGGGATGAATCGCCGCAAGGCGGGTGAGGATTTTTATTTTCTGAACAAGTTGATGGCCGTGGGTGGTGTCAGCGAAAACACCGCGACTCGCGTCATGCCCGGTGTTCGGATGTCTACGCGTACACCGTTTGGTACCGGGCGCGCATTGAACGACCGATTACAGAATGAGGATCAGTCATGGGAAGGCTACGATCCCCGGGTGTTTCGTGATCTGGCGGCTCTGGTCGCAGGAGTTGATGGCTGCTATGAGATGGCGCCGGGCGAATGGCTGAATCGAGCACCCCTGTCGGACAGCATGCGCGAATTCTTACTCGCCAACGGCATCATCGAGAAGCACGCGGAGATCCGCACCAATTGCGCCAGCCGGGAAAGCTTCCGAAAACGATTCTTCCAGTGGTTCGACGGCTTTCGCGCGCTCAAATTCATTCACCACGCCACGCGTTACGCTTATCCCCGCCGACCTCTCGAACAGGCGTGCGCGACCCTGTTGGACTGGCAAGGTTCAGGGGGCGAGCTGCGTAGCGCCAGCGCCGAGGAGCTGTTGCTCTATTTCAGGCGCTGTGACCGGCATTGTTGACAGCAATCCGGTGACCGTTAGACTCTCTATCGTTTCAACCGCAGCCTGAGAGTCCATGTCCGTTTCATTGCCCTTCGAGCGCCGCGAAAGCGTAGGTGTACAAGTCGGACCGGTGGTCATTGGCGGCGGCGCCCCTATCGTCGTTCAGTCCATGACAAACACGGACACTGCGGACGCGGCCGCTACCGCCGAGCAGGTGGAAGCGCTTGCCCGGGCGGGCTCGGAAGTGGTGCGCATTACGGTGGACACGCCGGCATCGGCAGCCGCGGTGGGCGAAATCCGTAGTCGCCTGGATGATGTGGGGTGCGGCGTGCCCCTGATCGGGGACTTTCACTACAACGGTCATCGTCTGCTGAGTGATCATCCCGATTGCGCCAAGGCACTCGCCAAGTACCGCATCAACCCAGGCAATGTCGGCTTTGGCAAAAAGCGCGACGTGCAGTTCGCAACCATGGTGTCCTTTGCCATGGACTACGACAAACCCGTACGAATCGGTGTGAACTGGGGTAGCCTGGACGGGAATCTCCTGACCCGCATGATGGATGAGAATGCACGCAGCGCCGATCCTCTGGACGCCCACCTGGTCACCCGCGAGGCACTGGTGGTATCGGCGCTCTCCAGCGCCGAGGCCGCGGAGCAGCAGGGTCTGGCGCGGGATCGCATCGTGCTCTCCTGCAAGGTAAGTGGCGTGCAGGATCTGATCGCGGTGTACGCGGAGCTCGCGAGGCGCAGCGATCACGCCCTGCATCTGGGTCTTACCGAGGCCGGTATGGGATCCAAGGGCATAGTCGCCTCCACCGCCGGCATGGGGATTTTGCTGCAGCAGGGGATCGGCGACACCATCCGCGTGTCGTTGACGCCGGAACCCGGCGGCGATCGCACCCGCGAGGTAATCGTCGCCCAGGAGCTGCTGCAGACCATGGGTCTGCGTTCATTTACGCCGCTGGTCACGGCATGCCCCGGTTGCGGGCGAACCACCAGCACGTTCTTCCAGGAACTCGCCAACTCTATCCAGAGCCATCTGCGCGACAGCATGCCCGTGTGGCGCGAATCCTTTGATGGCGTCGAAGACATGTCCGTGGCGGTCATGGGCTGCGTGGTCAACGGGCCCGGCGAGAGCAAGCACGCGAATATCGGTATCAGTCTGCCTGGTACCGGCGAGTCACCGGCGGCGCCGGTGTTCGTGGATGGCAAAAAGACGGTGACGTTGCGCGGCGACAATATTGCCGCGGAGTTTCGCCAGATCGTCGACGAGTACGTGGCGTCTCATTACGCGCGCCGCGCCTGAAGTCGCCTTCGTCTATGGCGGCGGGGAGGCCAGGGACGGAACCAGGCCTACCAATCCCGAGCGGGACATCTTCGGCAACATGGCGCAACTGTCGAGCAAGTGCACGGGCAGTGTGGCGTCTCCGAACAATGCGAACAGTGAGCGTTGCTCGTCCAGCGGCCACTGGGCCTTGCCGTCTTCGGTCTTGTAGTCGTATCCCGGTCCCATGCGGCGGGTGAGACGCAATCCGTCGTCGGCTGCACGTTCTCTCAAGTGAACGATGAAAGCCTTGGTGATCTCCTCTATGCCCAACCAGGCGGCGGTCTCCAGGAACAGCATGTCGAGAAACTGCTCCTCGGTGTTGAGGCGCGCCAACTCGTCGTCGATGCGCCCCCCGGCGGTGGTCACGAACACGGCGATTTCCCGGGCGGCGGACAAAAAGCGCGGGAAGGCGCGACAGTGCAGGCTGACATCGCCGCACAGGGCGAGACTGTCATTGCTGCAATTCAACACCGGAATACGCCGATAACGCACCGCCGGATCGAACAATCCTTCGGCGCGTTTGGCGTTACGTTCGGCGACCTCACGCACGGCGGGGCGCACCTTTTCGGGGGCGGTGTAGCCCTGGATGCGCAACATGCGGTCCACCCCGACTCGCGGGTTGCCGGGTTGCAGCGACTCGATGGGGGCTGCGCCACGGGGGATCTCCGGCGTCATGTGTGAACCATTGCCATGCTGCCTCGCCGCTGAATGCGGTTCCAGGCGTCAAGGGAAATAGTGCATCAACTCGGCGTGAAATGCAGCGCGGCGGCGCAGCGGCGAAAGCACCCTGGCAGGGCTCGGGTCTCAGCGTAGAACCGGGGCAGGCGCCGGCAGCCGGTGCGGCCTGCCCCCGATCCAGCTGGTCATTGGCCAGCTAGTGATTGGAAAGCAGCAGCACCACCACGACCAGTATTCCGAGCGCGCAGCGCGCGGCGGCGCCATTGTTGGCGATGCACACGGCCCCTTCGTGGGAGTTGTTTTTGTTGGCTTTCAACATGGTTTCCTCGGTCTGGATGCACGGCCTCACGGGCCTTCCAGCACAATCCTGCCCATCTAATGCAAGAAGTGTGCACGCTTTTAAAAGACCTTTATTAATCAATGGGTTGTGAGTTTATTTTCAGATCTGTCGGGTAATCGCGACAGGCGGTGTAAGAATCTTCGACAAAGCGAATCGACCCGTTCGGAGGGATTATTTGTAATTACAATGACTTACGTTGGATCCCAGGGTACCTGAGGATTTGTAAAGGATCCCGACAATCGATTTATTCCCGGTACCGCAAGGGGCCATTAAGCCCGCACCGGAGATGCCCCTGCATCGGTTAGAATGGCCGACGGTTTTACATGGGTGCAGGTACAAGGGGGAAGACAACGTGGATTTGGGAATAGCGGGTAAGCGGGCGCTGGTATGCGCCTCCAGCAAGGGTCTTGGCAAAGGTTGCGCCCTGGCGCTGGCGAGAGAGGGCGTGCATGTCACCATGAACGGGCGTACGGCGGAAACACTGGAAGCCGCCGCCGAGGAAGCCCGGGCGGCAGGCGCAAGCGAAGTGCGCACCGTGTGCTGCGATATCACCAGCGAGGAGGGCAGGGCAGAGGCCCTCGAAGTAGCGGGAGATCTGGACATACTGGTCAACAATGCCGGTGGGCCGCCGCCTGGGGATTTTCGCGACTGGGGCCACGAGGAATGGCTGAGTGCGCTGAATGCCAACATGCTGACCCCCATCGACCTCATCAAGGCCACCATCGATGGCATGGGCGAGCGGGGCTACGGTCGTATCATCAATATCACGTCGAGCTCGGTGAAGTCGCCCATTCCCACCCTGGGGCTTTCCAACGGGGCCCGGGCCGGGCTCACCGGTTTCGTAGCCGGCGTGGCGCGGCAAATGGCGGCCAAGGGCGTCACTATTAACGGCATTCTTCCCGGTCCATTCGATACCGACAGGTTGCGCTCCGGGATCCGCTACGCTGCCGAGCAATCGGGCGTGAATTTTGAAGAGGAGTTCGAAAAGCGCAAGAAAACCAACCCCGCGGGACGCTATGGTTCTCCTGAGGAGTTCGGCGCTCTGTGCGCTTTTCTCTGCAGTGCCCACGCGGGCTATATCAATGGTCAAAACATCGTCATCGACGGTGGCGGGTATCCCGGCACGCTCTGATGGATGCCATCGGCCGTACCGGCGCCGCTTATTAGGGGAGATTGCTAACGTGTCAGCCTTACATCGAATCGTGGCCGCCATTGTATTTCTATTGCCCACCACTGCCTGGGCGTTGGGGATCGGCGGCATCGAAGTCTCGTCTGGACTGAATCAACCCTTTAACGCAAAGATCCCCATCGTCGGCGCGAAGCAGGGGGAACTCGTCGACGTGAAGGCGAAGCTCGCCGAAAAGGACGTTTTCGAGCGTGCCGGTTTAGTGCGCCCTTACAATTTGACGGCGCTGAAATTCGCAGTGGTGCCCACCGGCGATGGTGACGGGTCCGGTTACATCCACATCACCAGCCGCGAAGGTATGCGCGAGCCGGCGTTGGAGTTCATCATCGAGGTGAGATGGCCCAACGGCAGCTTGCGGCGAAAATACAGCGTGCTTTTGCAGCCCAGATAAGGGCAGGAGATGAAGTCATGAACGACGAGCAATTGCGTAACCTGCAAGCGCCGTTGAAGGAAAGCTACCGCGCGGATCCGGGTGCGGCCGTGATCACCCTGGAAGCCGAAGGGCAGCTTGGCCATGAGAGCATCACCTGCAAGCTCAGCACGGGTAAGGCCATGGTGGAAGCCGGGCTGCATCCCGCCACCGGCGGCGACGGCCTGTCCGTGTGCTCCGGTGACATGCTGCTGGAGGCCCTGGTGGCTTGCGCGGGCGTGACCCTGAAAGCCGTCGCCACGGCGTTGTCGATTCCTTTGCGCGGCGGCGCCATTCGTGCCGAAGGGGATTTGGATTTTCGCGGCACATTGGGGGTCGACAAGCAGGCGCCGGTGGGATTCAGGGACATCCGCTTGAGCCTCCAGCTCGACACCGATGCCAGCGACGAGCAGTTGCAGACGCTTCAAAAACTCACCGAGCGGTACTGTGTCATTTACCAGACCCTGTGCAATCCGCCGGCGGTGAAGGTCTCGCGCACGGCTGCGTGACCAGCTCCGTTACGCCTGGCATCACGGATCCAGAGAATTGAACCCCGCGGTGAAACCCAGCAGCGATACGGGTACGGCAATGCGCCGGCGGGTGCCGTCGTGAAAGCTGATGCGCGCCTCCCGGCCGCGCTTCAACTGCGCGACGAAGCCACCGCTCAGGGTCACGGCCCCCACGCAGCCGTTGTTGTCGCAACGTTCGATGACGATCTCCCGGGGTGCGTCGCTGTCGACGCTGATGGTGGCCCCCGGCGGCAGGGAAATCCCCAGGGGCATGGTGACCACCGCAGCCGCCCGGCCGTTCGCGGCCAGGTAACCAACGGCCATGTGCACCAGGCGTTGGCCGCTTTCCTTGAGCACCAGATTCTGAAAAATGAAGCAGCGCTCCAGGGAACTCCCCGGTGCCTGCTCGCAACGGGCGGTCCAGTCTTTGAATGTCTGACCGTGCTCCGGTCTGGCCTCAACGGGTCCGGCCATCGATAGCGCCGCCAGCACCACTGCCAGCCAGCGCCCCGGCCCGGCTCGGCGTGGCGTGAATTCAGATGGCACGGCCATGGGGATAGCACTCCGGGATGCCGATTGCATGCCAGGGACTGTAAACCACCCGCACGGGACTCACCAAACACCATGATCCTCCCCGATTACCATGGGGGCAGTATCGTCAACTTGATGCAGTCCATCGTCCGCGGCCTGGCAAAGGGCGAGCGCGGCGATCAGTACGCGCCCCTGACCCTGGCTCCACCGGAAATGTTCAGCGACAGCCGTAAGGTGGTTTTGCTGGTCATCGACGGGCTTGGCCACGAGTTGCTCCTGGGGGCGGCCGACGATGGCGCCATGCGCGGCCATCTGAGCGGCTCCATGACCTCGGTTTTTCCGTCCACTACCGCCAGCGCCATCACCACCTTTCTTACCGGCTGCGCTCCCCAGCAACACGCCCTCACCGGCTGGTTCATGTGGTTCAGGGAAATCGGGCTGGTCGCGGCGCCGCTGCCGTTCACCACCCGGGTCGGTGGTTTGCCGCTTGCGAGTGCCGGAGTCGATGCGCGCCGCTTGTTCGCAACCCAGCCGGTCGCCGACGCCCTCGATACACGCTGTTTCATCGTGCAGCGGCGGGATCTGGTGGACACCAGTTACACCAACGCCTTGCGGGGAAAGGCAGAGGTGCGCGGCTACCGTTCCCTGCAGGGATTCTTCGACGTGGTACGGGACATCGTAAACAGCAACGACAGTTGCTTCGTATATGCCTATTGGCCCCAGTTGGACTCCATGTGCCACCGTTTCGGCGCTGATGATGAACGCTCCCGGGAGCACCTGCGCCAGATCGACGGGCGCTTCGCCGGATTTCTCGACTCCGCCAGGGGCAGCGGCGCCACCGTGGTATTGACCGCGGACCACGGATTTATCGATACGACGCCGGACACGCGCCTGGATCTGGCCAGTCACCCGCGCCTCGCCGACACCCTGGTGTTGCCCCTGTGCGGCGAGGGACGTGCGGTTTACTGCTACGTGGATCCGGCAAAGCGGGCGCAGTTCGAGGCCTATGTGGCGGAAGAACTCGGCGAGTACTGCGTGGCCATGGACAAGCAGGTGATGCTGGAGAACGAAAGCTTCGGCCTCGGGGAGCCCCATCCGCGACTGGCCGAGCGCATCGGTCACTATGTTTTGCTGATGAAAGACAACTTCGTACTGCGGGACTCCCTCCTCGGCGAGGGCGAGCGCCCAGTGCACGTGGGCGTGCACGGCGGCGTGAGTGCCGCCGAGATGGTCGTGCCCTTGATACTGGCGCAGCTGTAGGGACAGATTTCAAATCTGTCCCTGAAATTTCAAACCTGTCCCAGATCACTTTGAACGGCGCGCATCTGTGACATAATACGCGGCCTGTTCGGGGTGCGGATTTTTCAATCGGGATGAAAATTGCGATCATCAAAGAGCGCGGGGAGCACGAACCCCGCGTTGCGGTTTCGCCGGAGTCGGTGAAAAAGCTGGCGGGTCTCGGTCTCGGCGTGGTTGTCGAATCCGGTGCCGGGTCGCGCGCGCGCTTCTCCGATTCGCAGTTCCGTGACGCCGGCGCCGACGTGGTCGCGGATGCTGACGCGGCCCTTGCCGGCGCCGATGTACTGCTGAGCGTCCAGCGCCCGCTCCGGGAGAGCGTCTCGCGGTTGCCCCGTGGAGCGCTGCTAATCGGCCAGCTGGCCCCCCACGGGGACCGCGGCGACATCGACCACTACGCCGAGTGTGGCGTCGATGCCTTCGCCATGGAGTTGATGCCGCGTATCAGCCGGGCGCAATCCATGGACGTGTTGTCCTCACAATCGAATCTGGCCGGTTACAAGGCCGTGCTGGATGCGGCGGCGACCTTCGAACGCGCCATGCCCATGATGATGACGGCCGCCGGCACCATCGCGCCGGCCCGGGTCATGGTGTTGGGGGCAGGTGTCGCGGGCCTGCAGGCCATCGCCACAGCCAGGCGCCTCGGGGCCATCGTGAGCGCCACCGACGTGCGACCGGCAGCCAAGGAGCAGGTGGAAAGTCTGGGCGCCACCTTCGTCATGGTGGAGAGCGAAGAAACGGCGCAAGCCGAGACCGCCGGTGGCTATGCCAAAGAGATGAGCGAAGATTACAAGAAGCAGGACATCGTGATCTGCACCGCGCTCATTCCCGGCCGGCCGGCGCCGCTGCTGGTGACGCGGGCTATGGCAGAGAGCATGCGTGCGGGCTCCATCATCGTCGACCTGGCAGTGGAGCAGGGTGGCAATTGCGAGCTCTCCCGGGCCGGAGAGATTGTCGATCACGAGGGTGTGCGCATCGTCGGTCACCACAACGTTCCGGGTCGCTTGCCGGTGGATGCATCGGCGCTGTACGCGCGCAATCTGTTCAACTTCATCGCACCGTTCGTGGACGCGGAAAGCGGCACTGTCCGCATGGATTGGGAAGACGAGCTGGTAACCGGCACGGCACTCACCCGTGACGGCAGCGTCGTTCATCCACTGCTCGTCGGCAGCGCCGACTGAGACCGACCAGGGGGGAGACAACCAATGGAAGCGGCGCAAATCGATCCCTTTGTTTTTCGGCTTTCGATCTTCGTACTCGCCATCTTTGTCGGCTACTACGTGGTCTGGAGCGTAACGCCGGCACTGCACACGCCGCTCATGGCGGTAACCAATGCCATTTCCTCGGTCATCGTCGTTGGCGCTCTGCTGGCGGTGGCGGTGGAATTCGGCGCCGACGCCGGTGACGACGCGACGCTTATCTCCAAGTCCCTGGGCTTTGTCGCCCTGGTGCTGGCGTCGGTGAACATCTTCGGCGGCTTTCTCGTCACCCAGCGCATGCTCGGCATGTACAAGAAGAAAGAAACCAAGAGGGAAGACGCGTGACCGCCGATCTCGCTGCGATTGCATACCTCATCGCCGGCGTGATGTTCATCCTCGCCCTGCGCGGCCTGGCGTCGCCGGAGACATCGCGGCGCGGAAATCTTCTCGGAATGTCCGGCATGGCGCTGGCGGTGGTGGTGACACTGTACGTTGCGGACATCGACGATGGACTCACCTGGGGCATGATCGTCGCGGGTGTCGCCATCGGCGGCACCATCGGCGCCATTATCGCCCGGCGCATTCCCATGACCGCCATGCCGCAGCTGGTGGCGGCTTTCCACAGCCTGGTGGGCATGGCGGCGGTGCTGGTGGCGGCCTCGGCGCTGTACACGCCGGAAGCCTACGGCATCGGTACCGTCGGCAGCATCAAGGTCTCGAGTCTCGTCGAGATGTCCCTGGGGGTGGCTATCGGCGCCGTTACGTTCACCGGTTCCATCGTCGCCTTCACCAAGCTGCAGGGACTGGTGTCCGGTGCGCCGATGGTGTTTCCCGGGCAACATCCCCTGAACGCGCTGCTCGGTCTCGCCATGATCGGGCTGGTGGTCTGGCTGTGTGCGAGCGAATCTCACACGGCCTTCTGGGCGTTGGCCGTTCTCGCCTTCGTCATCGGCGTATTGATCATTATTCCCATCGGTGGCGCCGACATGCCGGTGGTGATCTCCATGCTCAATTCCTATTCGGGCTGGGCGGCGGCGGGTATCGGATTTACGCTGGAAAACACCGCACTGATCATTACCGGCGCCCTGGTGGGTTCTTCCGGTGCGATACTTTCCTACATCATGTGCAAGGGCATGAACCGGTCCTTCTTCAGCGTCATTCTCGGCGGCTTCGGTGGAGAAACCAGTGCTGCTGCGCAAGGCAAGACGGAAACACGGCCGGTCAAGCAGGGCAGCGCCGAGGATGCCGCTTTCATCATGAAAAACGCGGGTTCGGTGATCATCGTCCCCGGTTATGGCATGGCCGTTGCCCAGGCGCAGCACGCGCTGCGCGAGATGGTGGATGTGTTGAAGGAAAACGGTGTGCGTATCAAGTACGCCATCCATCCCGTGGCCGGACGCATGCCGGGTCACATGAACGTGCTGCTGGCGGAAGCCAACGTACCCTATGACGAGGTCTTCGAACTCGACGACATCAACAGCGAGTTCGCGCAAACCGACGTAGCCTTCGTCATCGGCGCCAACGACGTGACCAACCCGGCGGCAAAGACCGATCCGGCCAGCCCCATCTACGGCATGCCCATATTGGACGTGGAGAAGTCCCGCACGGTCCTGTTCGTCAAGCGCAGCCTGGCCAGCGGCTACGCCGGCGTCGACAACGTATTGTTCTTCCGTGACAACACCATGATGTTGTTCGGCGATGCCAAGAAGATGGTCGAGGAGATCATCAAAGCGACCTGAGTGGGTTGGTTTCAGGCGACGCGTTGAAATCGCTGGCAGACTATCTTCGGCCTGGATTACGGGTACTTTCCATCGGTCTCAATCCGTCGCTGGGTTCCGTCGCGGCGGGATTTTATTTTGCCAATCCGCGCAACCGCTTCTGGCCGGCGCTGTCGGCGTCGGGGCTGGCGCCACCGGGCACAGCGCCGGGAGCCGACGCAATTCGCCTGCTCTTCGAGGAGCACGGCATGGGCTTTACCGATGTGGTCAAACGTCCAAGCGCCGGCGGCGCCTCCCTGCGTGCCGCCGACTTCGCGCGCTTCGCCCCGGAACTTCGCCACAAGCTCATGGAGCACCGTCCCCGGGTAGCCTGGTTTCACGGCAAGCAGGCTTACCATGGATATCTCCGCTACGGTGAGGGCCGTCAACCTGCGGGCGACTGGGGCGCCCAGCCGGATCTTTCCGCCTGCCGGGTGTTCGTCACGCCGAACCCGAGTCCCGCCAATGCGGTTTACTCCCTTGCGGACATCACCGAGTGGTACCGGCGACTCGTGGTCTTTGCCGGTGGTTCCTGAATGCGCTAAGTTCTCGCCTCCGATGAAATCTGCTCACTGGTTGCGGGTTTGTTAACGGAGTAACAAGCATTCCTAGAGGGGGAAATTCCTGTGGAAGATGTGAATAAGTACGCCGAAATGGTGCAAGCTCTGGCTGCCGCTTATGGCCTCAAGGTGATTGCCGCCATCGTCATTTTCGTCATTGGTAAATGGCTTTCGGGGGTGCTCTCCCGGGCCGTCGGCAAAGCCATGCGGCGGGCGCAAACCGATGAGATGCTGGTGAAGTTCGTCGTTAATCTGGCCTACGCGGCCCTGCTGGCTTTCGTGGTGCTGGCCGCTCTTGCGCAGCTCGGAATCCAGACCACGTCCTTTATCGCCATTGTCGGCGCCGCCGGTCTCGCCATCGGCCTCGCGCTGCAGGGCTCGTTGTCCAATTTTGCCGCCGGCGTGATGCTCATCATCTTCCGGCCCTTCAAGGTCGGTGATTTCATCGAGGCCGCCGGCACTTCCGGTGTGGTGGAGGAAATCTTGATCTTCAGCACCAAGATGAAGAGTCCCGACAACAAGCAGCTCTACGTGCCCAACGGCAGCATTCTTTCCGGCACCATCGTCAACTATTCGGCCAAGGATCAGCGGCGGGTGGATCTGGTGTTCGGATGTGGTTACGGCGATGACATCAAGAAAGCCAAGGCGCTGCTCGAAGAGATTGTGACGGGCAACGCCCTGGTCCTCGACGATCCGGCACCGACCATCGGGGTACTCGAGCTGGGCGACAACAGCGTCAATTTTGCCGTCCGCCCGTGGGTCAAAACCGGCGATTACTGGGACGCCTACTTCCAGATCACCGAGGCGGTTAAACAGCGCTTCGACGAGGCCGGTATCAGCATCCCGTTCCCGCAACGCGATGTGCACCTGATTCAGGAGAACGCGGCCTGATAGCCGCCGCCAATCACGGGGCCGCCCATGGGCGGCCCCGTGACGCTCCGGGCCAGCTACAATAGGATGGTCGGCGTACCGACGGTACGGCGGCACACATTCACCCGGCACCGACGCTAGCGTGCCTCCTCGAGGCTCAACCCGATGCTGTACGAAGAACAGCTATCCCTGGCTCCTATACTCTGCCTGCAGTGCGGGACCTTCTACGTCAGCGGTGAGAAGGGCCAGGATCCGTGCCCCGACTGCGGCGAAGAAGTGCCCGAGGGCACCTACGAGGAGTGGTTCCGGCACGCCTTCTACGCGGTGCGTTTTGGATACCAGTACCGCAGCCACAACGAGCCGGGGCCCCAGAGCAGCGACCAGGGGGGGCTGAAACCCTTTCTGCCGCCGTTGACCGAGGTGTTCACTTTCATGGGCATGGCGGCCATCGGATTTCTCAACGGTGGCGCCGACCGGCGGCTGTCCAGGGACGCCATTCGCAAAATCCTCGGGAACTGGAACATCATGTCCGGCGAACATGAACGTTTGGCCTTGTCCGATGACGACGTCGATGCCTTCATCGACTGTATCGAGGGCTATTACGAGGACGTGGCAGGAATCAAAGACGAAATCACCAGGGGGCGTGGTAAGGCGGCGCCCAGCGAGGAGCGGCCGGCGCCCGCCAATGCGGCGACGACACGGCCCCCCGTGTTACCGATGCGATTGGGCTTGTGGTCGAAGCTTGGTGTGAACTGATTCAGGGCGGGCCTTGCTGCATCATCGGCAGTGCGAGAAAGAACTTGATCACCCGGCGAGGCGCGTGCTCTTACTTACGACGCGTACCATGTTCGGCCGTTTTCGGTCCATGGCCACGGACACGACAGGTACAGTGCGGGGAGCTCGATGTCCGAAGTCGGCCATGGTCACGTTGCTGGGAACGCCTTCGGCATCCGAATCCAGCTCCAAATCCAGGGACGGTTCTGAATCCAGCACTAGCTCCAGATCCAACTCCATTTCCAAGACAGGTTCGAATTCCGGTTCCCGGTTAAATTCGGACTCAGGAACCAGCGCCAGCTTGAGGTCCGGTTCTGAATTCAGCACCAGGGCGAGTTTGTGTTCCAACTCGGATGCCGGCTCCGGTACCAGAGTTACTTTCGACTCCGGTTCGCGCAGCACGGGCCAGGTGGAATAGTCCTCCAGCGCTGCCTCGAGAATTGCCTGCTGGGTAAGCTCGGTTTGCGCATCGGCTTGCTCGGCCGGCCTGGTGTCCGCATCATCGGCGTCGGAATCGTCGGCCTCGGAAAGAGCCGCATCCAGAATGTCCAAGCCGGGGAGCGCTGCCTGCCATTGGGATTGTTCGGCGACGGCGGTTTCCCACCGGGATTCCGCATCCCCGGGGAGTTGATTCTCGTTCGCCATGAGGGCGCGTTTCTTTTCGAGTTTGGCCTGCAGATAGTAGGCAGGGGCGTAGCGAAAGCGTGCGCGGATTTCCTGCTCACTCATGGACCGCAGTTGCTCTTCGCTCATGTCTACTTCCCCCGCGCTGGTTCTTTTTCTCCTTTGGATGCGAAAGACGTGCCACATTCCACAGGGGGGCTGCATTTCAACGTGTTATCGTCGTTTTTGAAGGTCAATTGTCGAATATGAGGAACTAATTGTAAGAATGTCCGACAGTCATTCGCCCCGGGGGCCGGCCCAAGGGCCGGTTTTTCGGCGCCGGTGCCGGCCCGGGCGGGCTTATTCTTTTTGTTTCAAGGACTTGCGGGTTTTGGTCAGAGGATGGAAATGTGTAAAAAATACCGACACCAGGCGCCCCCCAAAATGGCGGGCGCCTGGCGGTCGGTATGTGGCTCAGGGCTTCTCGCCGCGCTTGAGCCGTGCTTCGATGTCGTCGAGGCAGGGCATCAGATCGGCAATGCTGTCGACCACGTAGTGGGCCCCGCGCTGGTACATGGTGGGGTAGATGCGATCCCGGTGCTTCTGCTTTACCGCCTCGGGGAAGCCGTTCCACTCGTCGAGCTGCACCCCCACCTCATTGCCGGAGATAGCCAGTCCAATGCCCCAGCTGCCCGCGTTCAGACCTTCCTCGATGCCGGTCAGGGTATCGTCGACCTTGACCACCGATTGCACCGGTGAAATGTCCAGTTCGAGCATGTTACGCAGCACCATGTGCGGGAAGGGACGACCCCGCGGCACATCGCCGGCGCCGAATGTCGCATCGGGAACATAGCCCTGCTTTTCTGCATCCGCCAGGTTAATCGCGAGCATGCCGGGCAGATAACCGGAGGTAGAGCCGATCTTGTAGCCGCGCTCGCGGCATTCGCCGATCACTTCGTTGGTGCCGGGGATCAGCTGCGAGTACTCGGAAAGGCAAGCCTCTTGCATGGGCACGAAGTCCGCAAACATGCGATCCACGTCGTCCTGGGTGGGTTCGGTGCCGTGGGTATCCAGCCAACGCCGCCGGACGCTGGGTATTTCAGCGATCAGTCCGATGTGGACCTTCTTATGCGCCCCCATGGGGATACGCGCTTCTTCGATGCTGATGGGTACACCGGCTTTTTCGAACACCTGCATGAACACGACTGCCGGCGCCATGCAACCGAAGTCCATGGTGGTGCCCGCCCAGTCGAGAATGACGCAGCGTATCGGTCCACGGTAGGCACGGGTGTAGGTGAACTCGCGTTCGTGGGTAAAGTTCATGTCAGTGGGTCCTCTTTTGTCAGGGGTTAGCGTTTCAGATTCAGGCTTTCGATATTTATTCGTCAGTGGTGCCGAAAGCTAATGCACATGGTTGAGCGCGACGTCGATGATGTCGAAGTTGCGCAGACGCCTGTCCGGCGAAAGATCCGTGGTTGGCCGGTTGAGCAGAAACGGTACGCGTTGCTCGGACAGGCCGCCGTGGGAACGTAAGGGCTCGGTGAGGGCACTCAGGTCGTGATCTTCCGGAGCGCGCCCGAGTACATTTCCGGCAGAGGAAATAACCAGCAGTTCGCCGACCCGATCCGCCGGCAGATCGAAGCGCGCACATCCGTCGGCGCGGCTCATGACGGATTCAATGCCTTCTACTTTCTCGAGGCGCGTGATCAACGCCTCGGTATTGGATTCGTCGGCCAGGTAGATAGTCGCGAATCCCCCCAGGGCGCCGTGGTGTACGACATAAGGATCAGTAATCGGCAGGATGACCCGTGCATTTTCACCGCCCAGCCATTCGTCCATGAGCGTTTGTAGAAAGATTACCGCGGGCTGATCCCCGGCGTCGGTCTTGGCTTTCATCCCGTGATCCGCGGTGATAGCGAGTGTTGCCCCGAGGGCATCCAGTTTCTCGAAGTAACCGTCCATCATGCGATAGAAGTCGTTCGCCTGCGGCGTGCCCGGCGCGTGCTTGTGTTGGACGTAGTCCGTGGTCGACAGGTACATGATGTCGGGACGCTGTGTTTCCAGAAGACGCACCCCGGCGGCGAATACGAACTCGCTCAGGTCCGCGCTGTAAACCGATGGCAGGGGCAGTCCGACGAACTGCAGTCCGTTCTCTATGCCGTGCTCGGCCAGCGTCGTCTGGTCGGCTTTTTCGGCGGAGAAGCACACGGCACCGTCGGCACCCAAGGCGAGTCCGTCGCCCAGCAAGGTACGCAACTTGTCCTTGGCTGTTACTACCGCCACCTTGGCGCCGGCATCCGCGAAGGCCGCAAAAATTGTGCCGGCGCGCAGGAACTTCGGATCGTTCATCATCACCTCGGCCTGGGTGTCGGGATCCAGAAAATAGTTTCCGCAAATGCCGTGCACGGAGGGCGGCGCGCCTGTGACGATGGATATGTTGTTCGGGTTGGTGAAGGCGGGGACCACACAGTCGGCGAGACGCTGTGTGCCGCTGGCCAACATACGCTGGGTGAAAGGCATGGCGCCGGCCGCCACGGCCCGCTCGATATAACCGCCGCCGTCGGACCCGGGGTAGTCGGGCTCGCAGCCGTCGATGCAGATCACGACCAACGGATGCTTCGGCCACGCGTAACCGCGGCCGTTGACTTCGATTGGTTTCTTGCTCGCTGCTTGTGTTGACATGCTGGGATACTCCGAGGCTATGCGGCGCGCCCGGCAGCTGGTGCGCAATTTTCTACGCCGAGCTCGTCGAGCACCTCGCGGATGGCGGTCAGGGCTGCCGTGATTTCTGTTTCCCCCAGGCGTCCGATACAACCCACTCGAAATGTATCGGCGGCGGTCAATTTACCGGGATAGATGACAAATCCGCGCTGGCGCAGGCGGTCGTAGAAGACGCCGAAATCGAAGCACGGATCTGCGGGGGACAGGAAGGTGACGATAATCGGCGCCTGCAAGCCGTCGGGGAGCAGCGTCTCGAAGCCGAGTCGGCGCATGCCTTCCACCAGCAAGCGATGGTTCTCCCGGTAACGCGCCCCGCGCCCGGCGACACCACCTTCCACGGTCAGTTCTTCCAGGGCCTGATCCAGGGCCAGCAGACAATGGGTGGGCGGCGTGAAGCGCCACTGGCTGTTGCTTGCCATGGCGCTCCATTGATCGTGGAGATCGAGGCTCAGGGATGGTGAGTTGCCCTGGGTTTTTCGCAATGCGTCACGGCGTGCGATGCAAAATCCGACGCCGGGCACGCCCTCCAGACACTTGTTGCTGGATGCGGTCAGAGCATCGAAGTTCACCCGGCGTGCATCGATGGGGATGGCGCCGAAGGAACTCATGGCGTCCACCAGCAACCCGCGGCAGTGGCTCGCGACCACATCGGCGACCGCCCCGAGCGGATTGATGATGCCGGTGGTGGTCTCGCAGTGCACTACCGCCACGTGGGTGATATCCGCATCTGCCGTGAGCGCCTTATCCAGGGCCAGCACGTCGACGCTACGGTGCTCCGGCGATTCGATGATCTGATGATTGCGGCGCAAGTACTCGCAGATGCGCGCTATGCGTTTTCCATAGGCGCCGTTGACGAGAATCAGCAACTTGCCATCCTCGGGGAGGAAGGTGCCGATCATCGCTTCCACGGCAAAAGTGCCGCTTCCCTGTACCGGTACGCACTCGTGGCTGCCGTAGCCGTCCACGAGGCCCAGCAAACTCTCACGAATGCGATGAGTAACGGCGATGAACTCCCTGTCCCGGGACCCCAGATCCCGCAACATGGCGCGCTTTACCGACAATGAGGTGCTGAGCGGGCCGGGGGTCAGCAGCCATGGGTCGCCACCAGCATCGCCCATCGTCTCGGTGTTCGCCTGTGTCAGGGTGTTTTCCACGGTTTTCCGCCGGGTTGTTTATCCATTGGTTGCGCTTTATACGGCTCCCGGGCAGTATTGGTCCAATCGTTTGATTGGATATATTGCATAGATAAAACCTATGAATTATCTGCACCTCCGGGCCTTCCACGGGGTCGCCAGCCACGGCAGCTTCACGCGCGCGGCGGCGGCCTTGAATGTCAGCCAGCCTACGGTCTCCGACCAAATCAAGGCTCTCGAGAACCGCTATGAGGTGAAGCTCTTCGAGCGCCATAGCCGGCGGGTGGAGCTGACCGAGCTGGGCCGGGCGCTGTACGGGATCGCGCGGCGCCAGATCAAGCTGGAGGCGGACGCGGAGCAGCTGTTGTTGACCGCCAAGGGCCTCACCCACGGGCGCTTGCGGGTCGCCGCGGGGGCGCCCCACCTGGTCATCCCGTTACTGGGAAACTTCAAACGGCGTCATCCGGGTATCCAGCTTGCGCTGCAGTTCGGCAATTCGGAGGTCGTGCTGCGCAGCCTCTTCGATCGCCGCTGCGATCTGGTCATGCTTCCGGATATCGGCGCCGACGAGCGTCTTCATGCCTTGCCTTTTCGACGGGATCGGCTCATCGCTTTTGTCGAAGGTGGCCACCCGTGGTCGACCCGGCGCAGCATTACTCTGGCGGACCTGAAGGGAGAAGCGCTGGTGCTGCGCGAGGTCGGATCCAGGACCCGCGCCGTGTTCGAGGCGGCCATCGCCCGAGCCGGAGTCATCATGGGCGAGACCCTCGAAATCGGCAGCCGCGAAGGAGTGCGCGAAGCGGTGGCCGCCGGCCTGGGGATCGGTATTGTCTCGGAAGGGGAGCTGGGCGTGGATCCGCGCCTGCACGCAATCGCTATTCGCGAAGCCGGTCTGGAAGTGACAGAGTACGCTGCCTGCCTGGTGGAACGTCAATCGGTACGCGTGGTTGCGGCATTCTTCGAACTGCTGAAGGAAATCAAGCCCTCTTAGTAGCGATTCCTATCGGGTTTGGATTCGCCGCCGCGCAACTGCGCGGTCATGGTCACTTGGTGCCGTAGATGCGATCTCCCGCATCGCCCAGGCCCGGTACGATATAGCCGTGATCGTTTAACTGATGGTCGATGGCCGCGGTGATTATCTGTACATCCGGGTGGGCTTGCTGAAAGGCTTCGATACCTTCCGGTGCCGCCAGCAAACAAACGAACTTTATGTCCCGGGCGCCGGCTTCCTTGACCCGTTGCACCGCGGCGATGGCAGAGTTGGCGGTGGCGAGCATGGGGTCGACGATGATCACTTTGCGTTCGTCCAGCTCATCGGGAACCTTGAAGTAGTACTCCACTGCCACCAGCGTGTCCGGATCCCGATAAAGGCCCACGTGACCCACACGGGCCGAAGGGATGAGGTCGAGCAAGCCCTCGAGCAATCCGTTACCCGCTCTCAAGACCGATATGAATACCAGTTTCTTGCCGGTGAGCACCGGTGCGTCCATTTCCATGATGGGCGTTTCGATGCGCTCTTTCCCCATGGGCAGGTCCCGCGTTACCTCATAACCGAGGAGCATGCTGAGCTCCCGGATGAGCTGGCGAAACATCGCCGTGGGTGTCTCTTTGCGGCGCATCAGCGACAATTTATGTTGCACCAGGGGGTGCTCGACGACCGTGACGTTTTTCATTGCAGTTCCCGTATAGTGCGCATCGACTTTGTCAAAATACCGTGCCGTCGCTGCTTACCACGATAGGTGGGCCGCCGGCGGGACGACGCTCCAGGGCTGCGCGGCGCCCGGCCGCCCAGGTCCCACCCTCCAGAATCCTGATGAGTGGCAGGCGTTCTGCGTTCAGATCCAGGCGCATGCGAATCAGCGCCGCGAGCTCATCGAGGAGGGCCAGAGTGAGCGCGCGCCACTCGACCACCAGCTCGGAGCCCGCATCATGGGTCTGTTGCGCAGCCTCGCGCTGCTTCAGCGCGAGCACGCCCAGGTCCATGAACAAACCACCGTTACGGTACTCGGGCAGGCCCGTGAGAGAGTCGAGCCCGGTTACCCGAAGACCGGCTTCCTCCAGGGGCTCAACCAGTGAGTAAGTCAGCCACTGGGACAGTTTGTGAAAAGGCACCAGACCGTTACTGGGGTCGTCGCGCCGAATAGCGCCATGATGCCAGACGTCGCCCAGATTCTCGCCACCCAATTGCACACGGCCGGGCCAGATTGGCGCCAGCCCGCGCAGAACCGCGGCGAATATCTCTGTCGCCGCCAGCCGCTCGTGGACGGCACGGGCAGCGAGATAATCGTAAAGATTTCCTACCCGGGGGTTATTCTCGCCGAACAAATCCGGGTGTCCGGGCAGGGCCCGGCCAAGGCTTTGCAGCAGCGCCATACGTCCCCTCGTGCCCACCAGGGGATTGTCCGCCCGAACCTGGAAGCCCTGTTCGAGACCTTCCGAATCCAGGGCCGCGAGGCCTGCCGCGTCGGCCTGCAGGGGATTATCGGGATTGGACGAGAAGGCGCCCGCCGCGAACAGGTGAAAGCTCGCGACCGCCAGGCCTTCGGATCGCGAGTAGCAGTTTCCCGAATCAGATTCCACATAACGCCAACGATCACCGGCGCCGGCGTCGAGCAGCACACTGGTGACCGCGAGATCCATGCGTGTTCGCGCGATATCTTCGCGGCTGTGCCCGTGAAGCGTTTGCGACAGCTTTCCCCAGCGGTCGACGCCTGCCACCTGAAAGTGCCGCCAACGGCTGTGAAAGGGGATGTCCCGGTTTGGATAGCGGTCCTCGATGGTCGCCAGCACAAAATCCGCCGTCCCATCCAGGTGATCCCGGTGCAGGCGAAAATGTGTCAGCCCGTCGGCGTCGCCAAGGGCCAGAATCTCCCGGCAACGTTCGCGGATACTTTCCGGATTTCGCAGCCGCGCGACAGCAGCGCTCTCGGCCGACGGCGGCATCACGTTAATCGTGCAGGTCCCGGCCCCTCGCCACTTTCAACTGCTCGGCATCCGGCTCCGGTTCCTCGCTGAAATATCCCGCGGCCTTTTTGGCCACCATCTCGACGTTGGCATCCTCGGGAATGAGGCTATCGGGAATAGCGACCCGTTCGCCGATTTCGATACCCTGGCCGGTGATGGCGTCGTATTTCATGTCGCTCATGGAAACGAAACGATCGATGCGTGCGATCCCCAGCCAGTTCAAGGCATCAGGCATCAATTCCTGGAAGCGCATATCCTGTACGCCGGCCACGCACTCTGTGCGCTCGAAATAGGTTTCGGCCCTATCGCCGCCGAGCTGGCGCTTGCGCGCGTTGTAGACCAGGAACTTCGTCACTTCGCCGAGCGCCCGGCCTTCCTTACGGTTGTAAACGATGAAGCCGACGCCGCCGCGCTGGGCGGTCTCGATGCAGACCTCGACGCCGTGGGCCAGATAGGGCCGGCAGGTGCAAATGTCGGAACCGAACACGTCGGAGCCGTTGCATTCGTCGTGCACCCGGCAGGCGATTTCGCGGCCAGGGTCCCGCACCGCCGAGACATCGCCGAAGCAGTACACGGTGAGACCGCCGATGGGCGGTAGAAAAAGCTTCAAATCGTTGCGTGTCACGAGTTCCGTGTACATGCCGCCGGAATGTTCGAACAGCGAACGGCGCAGATCGGTCTCCGAAACGGCGAAGCGTTCCGCGATGCCGGGCAAATACCAGACGGGTTCGATGGCGGCTTTGGTGACACGCACGTCGCCGTTCTCGGTAAGCAGATCCCCGTCGGCCTCCAGGCGACCTTTGCGCATCGCCTCCTTGATCTCGGGCATGTTGACCCGCGCCTTGGTCACGGCGATGGTCGGGCGGATGTCGAGGCCTGATTCCAACTGCTCGCTGAAAACCTCGCTCACCATGTGCCCATAAGGGTCGAGGGATACGATCTTGCCCACATCGGCCCACTGGCTGTAGGGTCCGATACGCGCCGCCGGTGCCGTGTCGGTAAGATCCGCAACGTGCACGGGATCCAGGGTTCCCGCCGCCACGGCCAGGGCGCGATAAATAGAATACGAGCCGGAGTGCGCACCGATGACGTTGCGCTGGGCGCCATCGTTCACGGCGCCCACCACCGGGCCGCGGGCTCCCGCCGAAGGTGCGCCCCATTGCACTGGCGAAGCGGCATCGCGCTGACTGGGGTGCGAGGTGAGCTTGATGTGCCCCTTCGCAGGACCCTTTGCTGGCGCGTCGGGCTGCTGGCCTGGCTGCTTGTTTTTTATCATGGGCCGCTGAGTACGGGAAAAAACCAACAGTTTACGTCAATTCGTTGCTGTTACCCAAGGTGGGGTCCACAGTTCAGCGTTCTTCCCGGCGATAGGGCACCAGCAGCGCCGCCGGCGCCTGAGCACTGCGCGACAGCACCGCCATGGCCACCACCGTCATCAAGAAAGGCAGCATGAGGAACAGCTGATAGGGCAGGTGGATGGCGCCGCTGGACTGTAAGCGCAATTGCAGTGCATCCAAGGCGCCGAAGAGCAGCGCCGCGAGGGCGCAACGCCAGGGATCCCAGCGGCCCAGCACCACCAGCGCGATGCACACCCAGCCCCGGCCGGAGATCACGCCGAAGGTGAAGGCATTGAATTGGGCCAGCGTGAAATAGGCGCCGCCCATGCCGAAAAGTGCGCCGGAAATCATCAAGGCCTGGTAGCGCATCCAGGCGACTGAAACCCCGGCGCCGGCTGCGGCCTGGGGGTTTTCCCCCACGGTGCGCAGCCGCAGGCCCCAGGGAGTCCGATATAGAAGCCAGGCGGACAATGGCACCATGGCGAACACCAGGTAGACGAGTACCACGTGGTCGAACAGCGCGGTGCCGAGAAAATGCACATCCGCGAGGCCCGGGATCGGCGCGGGTGGGAAGGGCTCCACGTTGGGCGGTTGGGACGGCTGGCCGAAGATGAGGCGGTAGCAATAGAAGCTCAAGCCGGTGCACAGCATGGTCACGCCCAGGCCCGACACATGCTGGCTCAGCCCCAGGGTGACGGCGAGAACGCCCATGAGTGCGCCGAACACCAGGCCCGAGGCGGCGGCCGCGGCCATCCCCAGCCACAGGCTGCCGCTGAAGTAGGCTACCGTGAAGCCGCTCATAGCGCCCAGCAACATGATCCCTTCGATACCGAGATTCAGTACGCCGGCGCGTTCACTGAACATCTCACCGATGGTGGCGCACAGCAGCGGTGTGGCGACGCGCAACATGGCGGCGAAGAAACCTGCCTGGAGAATTTGATCGAAAATGTCGATAGCGGCTATCTCACAGGGTTTGGTCTAGGCAGTCGACGGGTGCTGCACGCGTACGCGGAAGTTGGCGAACAGGAGCGCTACCAGCATGCAGATGAGCGAAGCGCCCTGAATGATGTCGGCCAGGAACACCGGCACACCGGTCTTTCGCGACATGGTTTCGGCACCGGTGGCGATGGCGGCGAAAAACAGTGCCGCCGGCACCACACCCAGCGGGTTGAGGCGCGCAAGCATGGCGATAACGATGCCGGTATAGCCGTAGCCCGGCGATAATGACGCCATCACCTGAAAGTGCAGGCCGGCCACCTCGCCAACACCGGCGAGTCCCGCGAGGCCGCCGGAAATCAGCGCCGTGGTGAATACCACCCGGTTCACCGGAATGCCGGCGTGGGCTGCCGCGCGTGCGTTCTCGCCCACGGCGCGGATAGCGAAACCCAGAGTCGTACGTGTCATCAACAGCCATATGAGGACCGCGCAAACCAGCGCCAGCGCCACGCCCAGGTGCAGGCGCGTACGCTCCATCAGAATCGGAAATTCCGCGTCCAGGCGGATATCCGGGGAGTCCGGATATCCGCTCAAAGGATCCTTCCAGGGTCCGTCCAGCAACGCCATCATGGCGAAAAACATGACGAAGTTGAGCATCAGGGTAGCGACCACGTCGTCCACCTGATAGCGCACTTTGAGGGTGGCGGGCACGCTTGCCCACATCCCGCCGGCGATGGCGCCGCCGAGAATCATCAACGGTGCCAGTGTCCACACAGGCAGGCCTTCGAGACCGCCGATGAACGCCGCCGCCATGGCTCCGGCCAGGAGCTGCCCCTCGGCACCGATGTTCCAGAACTTGGCGCGAAAAGCCACCGCCACCGCGAGTCCCGTGAGCACCAGGGGCGCCGCCTTCACCACGGTCTCCACGGTATTGAAGGTGCTGCCGAAGGCGCCGGCAAAGAGCGCGCCGTAAGCGGGGATGATGTCGGCCCCGGCGGCGGCGATGAGACCGCTGCAAAGCACCAGGGTCACTGTTACTGCGGCCAGCGGCAATAACAAGTTCAACCACGGGGGCGTGCTTTGCCGGGGCTCCAGGTGCAAGCGCATCATGCTGCGCGTTTCCCCCCGGTCATGAGCAGTCCGATCGCGGCGACGCTGGTGTCCGCGATGGCGACATCGCAAACCAGCCTGCCTTCGTACATGACGATCAAGCGGTCGGAAACGGCGAACAGCTCTTCCAGATCTTCGCTGATCATCAGCACGCCGCGGCCGCGGCCGCGCAATTCCAGAAATTGCCTGTGGACAAATTCCCTCGCCGCCGTGTCCAGGCCACGGGTTGGCTGGGCTGCCACCAGCACCAGCGGATCGAAGGCAAGCGCCCGGGCGAGCAGTGCCTTTTGCAGGTTGCCGCCGGAGAGCGTACCGGTGCGCGCCTCTGGCCCCGGGGCGCGGATGTCGAAACGCTGCATCTGCTCCAGCACCCAACGGCGAATGGCGGCGAAGTTCAGCCAGCCGAAACGGCTGAAGGGCGCCTCGCCGATACGTGTCAGCAACATACTGTCGCTGAGCGGTGCGCCACTCAGTAAACCGGCGCCAATGCGGTCCTCGGGTACCGAGGAAACCCCCAGCTGCTGCATCCGCCGGGGCGTTGGTCGATCCACTGGAACGTCGTCGATGGCAATGTGTCCATGGCTTGGCGGCAGCAGGCCGGCGATGACCTCGGCGAGCGCGCGCTGGCCGTTACCGGAAACCCCGGCGACGCCGACAATCTCGCCGCCATGCAGCGTAAGGCTGAAATCGGATAGTGGCGCGGGCCGGCCGCGCTTTCCCGCCACCGCAATATTGGACAGCTGCAGCAGCACACGATCCACGTAAACCAACGGCTTGCTCGGTGGCTCGAGCTCGTGACCGCACATGAGTTCGGCGAGCTCGCGTGGATTCAAAGAGCCGTCGTTGTCGCGCCGGGCCACCATCTGGCCGCGGCGCATGATCGCCAGCCGGTCGGTGATCGCCAGCACTTCCTGGAGCTTGTGGCTGATGAAGATGACGCCGACGCCGTCGGCCACCAGGGCGCGCAGCGCTTCGAACAAGCCCTCGCTCTGTTGCGGCGTGAGCACCGAGGTGGGTTCGTCGAGGATCAGGATGCGCGCACCGCGCACCAGTGCCTTGACGATTTCCACCCGCTGTTGCTCACCTACGGAGAGATCGCTGACCAATGTGTCGCAGTCGAGCGCCAGGCCGTACTTCTCGCCGATGCTGTCGATGCGCGCCCGCACGCCTGCCTCGTCCAACATGCCCCGGCGCCCGCGCTCGCCCACCATGAGGTTTTCCAGCACCGTGTGCCGCGGCACCAGATGAAAATGCTGGTGCACCATGCCGACACCTGCCGCCAGCGCATCGGCGGGGGAGTGGATGACGAGAGTTTCACCGCAGATGCGGATGTTGCCGGAGTCGGCGGCATACAACCCGAACAAGATGTTCATGAGGGTGGTTTTGCCGGCGCCGTTTTCGCCGAGCAAGCCCAGCACCTCGCCGGCATGCAGCGTCAGGTCGACGGCGCGATTGGCATGCACGTCGCCAAAGCGCTTGTCGATAGCGCGCATTTCCAGCAACGGCGGCAAATTCACGAGAGGCACTTTCGAAGGGACAGTTTACCGGGGTTAAATCAGGGTCAGAGACGGTTTTCTCTGACCCGATTTATCAGGGTCAGAGAAAACCGTCTCTGACCCTGATTTAACGGTGATTTATTCAGACTTCGGCGCGCTTTCGTCGATGTCGACGCGGAAGGTGCCGTCGAGGATGGCTTCCTTGCGTGTCTCGACCATCTTCTTGATATCGGCAGACAGTTTGTTGTCCCACGCGTGGTAAGGCGCGAGGAAGGATCCGCCTTTGCCCATGTAGGAAAACTGGCCGAAATCCTGGGAGCTGAAAACGTCTGCTTTGACCAGGTTCACGACCTGCTTGACCGTAGGCCACATATCCCAGACGACGCTCGTCACCACGTGTTCCGGCGAGAGTGAGGACTGATCCGACATGTTGCCGATGGCGACGATGTCTTTTTCCTTGGCTGCTTCGATGACGCCGAAACGCTCGGCGTAAATAACATCGACGCCCTGCTCGATTTGGGCGAGCGCCGCCTCCTTGGCCTTTGGCGGATCGAAGAACGAACCGATGAAGGAAAACTTGCAGCTGACCTTTTTATTGGCTTCCTTGGCGCCGGCGCAGAAGGCATTGCACAGTCGGTTCACCTCGGGGATGGTCATGGCGGCGACGGCGCCGATCTTATTGGTCTTGGTGAGCCTGCCGGCGATCATGCCGGCCAGGAATGCCGGCTCGTGAATCCAATTGTCGAAGACCGCGAAATTCGGTTCTGCCGGCCCGATCCCCGAGCCGAAGGTGAATGCAACTTTCGGGTAGTCTTTGGCGACCCGGCGCGCGATGCGTTCGGCGCCGAAGGCGTCACCCATGACGAGGCCGTGACCGCTCTCGGCATACTCGCGCATGACTCTGGCGAAGTCCGCGGATTTAACGCTTTCGGCCCACGTGTATTCGATACCGAGTTCTTTTTTCGCCTGTAACAGAGCTACGTGAATTTGATTCACCCATGGCTCCTCGATGGGTGTTTCGAATACTGCCGCTACTTTCAAGCCAGAAGTGTCCGCCGCGACCTGTGTCGCGCCGAATCCGAATACTGCAACGGTAGTGAGTAATACAGTGAGCGCGTGTGCGCGGTATTTGCGGAAGCTGCTTATCATTTCGATTTCCCCCTGGAGCATGGTCGTCGGTCGGATTAACCCCATTTAATCCGGGGTCAGTATAAGGGGTCTGTCCCCTCAAAAACCATCGACATATGTCTTGCCGCTTCGATAGAGCGCGAGGCGCGCGCGAAACTGTGGGATGTACTGGGCGGCGCTGCCGCCGGGGGCAAGGGTCAAGGCGCGTTCCAGGGTTTCAGCGGCGCCCCCGAAGTCGCCGTTGGCGGCCTGAGCGGCGGCCAGGGTGTCGAGCAGCTCGGGAATGTCATGTCCCGTGAGCTGATCCGCCAGGGTGGCAAGCACCAGGGCTTGTTCCGGTTCCCGCACCGCCGGATCCGGGTCCGTCGCCAAACGCCAGGCGTCGTCGTTGAGCACGCCGATGTAGGCGTCGTTGCCTTCCACGGCTTTACGAAAATGCGCCGTTGCCGATTGCTGCGCGCCTTGGGCCAGACGAATCGCACCAAGCCCGTAGTTGGCGCCCGGCGACGCGGGTTCTACCCTGAGAGCATGCTGGTAGCGGCCTTCGGCATCTTCCAGCCGACCCCACTTACGCGCCACGTCGCCGCGGCCTTCCAGCGCCTGCACCCAATCCGGGTCCAGTTGCAACGCACGCACGAATGCATCGTCCGCCGCGTCCCCGTGTCCCTGTTCGAACAACGCCGTTCCGAGGTTTGCGTGGGCCCTGGCATCCATGGGGCTTACCGTGAGTTGCTCCCGGTAGTGCTCGACGGCGCGCTCCAAATCGCCGGATTGCTGGAATGCCACGGCCAGGTTGTTGTTGGCCTTGGGGTGGTCCGGCTCGATGGCGAGCGCCAGTTGATAGCCCTCGATGGCTTCCTCGAGCCTGCCCAGAGCCAGGTGGAAATTCGCCAGGTTGTAGCGCAGTTGAGGATGTCCCGGGTGCAGTCGAATCGCTGCGTGAATGTGCGACAGGGCCTCATCCATGCGGCCCTGACTCTTGAGTGCGGTGCCGAGCGCATTGTGGGCGAACCAATTGTCGGGATTCTTCTCCAGGCGCGCGCGCATCAGCGCCTCACGCAGCAGCGGTTTGTCGTCGGCCTGCTCGGGCATCACCTGAATGGTCAGCGTCGCCATCTCGTCGGTGGAGCGGTTGCCGAAACGTACTCGTTGTGGCGGGTTATGGGGATTGAGCGCGTTCGCGGATGAATTGTCGAAGACGAAGCGCATGTCGATACGGGTGCCCGCCGGTAAATGCAGTGGTTGCCTGTAGCGATAATCGTCCTGCCAGTTGAAATCCCACTTGGGGATCTTGATGAGCCACTGCTTTCGGCCATCGGGTAAACTGGCGAAGGCCTCGATGCTCTTGCCCAGATAGTGCGCATGGGGATAGATCCCCAGGGCCTCCACCGCCACTGGCAGCGTGAGTGAATCCTCGATGACGTAGTCCGAAACCCCGGCGGGAATGTCGATTTTGTCGTTTCGCATCAGTAGCGAGACTGCCTGCTCGTTGGGCGGCTTGTCGGTGAAGTAAAGGCCGACTATTGGCGACACCTGCTCGGGCTTGCCCGAGGGCAGCATATGTAGTTGCACGACCATGTCGCTGCCGGGTTCCAGGCGCCATGCGAGCCGTTCGTCGGCGATAGGGAGCTTGCCCGGCGTCCAGCCAATCAATTGACCCCCCGGGGGTTCGGAACCGGCCATATCCATTCCGGGAAATCCCGGTTCCACGTTTTCCTCGTCGCGGCGTTGCGATGAGCGCGAGGGATCTACCTGCATGACGGCGTGGTGGACGACCCGCGGATTTCCCGGCCGCAGCTCTACTGCTTTCACCCAGCGCGGTGTAGCCACCGGTATCGGCAGCACGAAGTTGCGGAACACATCGACACCCTCGGCGGGCACCATAAAAGGCGTCTGCATGGTGAGCACCACATCCGGCTCGCCCAGTTGCCAGCCCTCGGTGAACTCCGGGAGCGCAGGCAGATCCGCGGCATCGCCTTCGACGGCGCCTTGCTCGACCCATTGGCGTATGCGTGTGATTTCCTCGTCACTGAGTCCACGCTCGCCCAGAAAATCGACGCTGTCGTGATCCGGTAACCACGGCGGCATGAAGCGCGAAGTGGTGAGGGCGGTAATCAAGCCGGCGCGTTTCCTCGCTTCGGCGAAATTGAGCAGGCTGAACGGTGCCGACTCCCCCGGCCGATGGCAGACGACGCAGTTGCCGAACACGATGGGCGCGATGTCCCGGTTGAATGTGACCGTCGCCCCTTCGCGGATGGGCGAATCCCGCGACCCGGAGGTGAGCAGATAAATGCCGGCCGCGATCAGCAGCAGCGCACCCGACAGCAGCCCACCCCACAGTAGCGGGCGCCCCGGGAGCCCGGAGGTCATTTAAAATCTCCGATGTAGCAGCCGACGCCCGGTTGCGATATGGCTTTCAGAGATCGCCCCGGTGCCGGATTCCATGAAGCATCCAGCGTCTTTCCTTCGAGCAGCGCATCCAACACCTGGGCGACATCGTGTTGTGTGGCTCGTGCGCGGCGGCGGGTGATATCCGCGTAGCGATTGTCGATGCGCCCGTGATACACGAGGGTTCCGTCGGCGAGGAAAATTCCCGCCTCCGGCGTCACCAGGGCACCGGCGCGCCGTACCAGCGCATGCTCGGGATCGCGCAGCGCCGGGATCACATAACCGTAGTCAGTCATGTGTTGGCGGATTGTTTGCACGCTGATGCCGGGATCCGGGTATACGAGCCAGAAGTCGACGCCCCGGGGCGCGTAACGCCGGTGCAGCTTTTGCACCTCCGGTGCATAGCGGTTGGACACCGGGCAGTCGCTGTCCACGAACAGGGCTACCGTGAGCCGGGCGGCGGAATTGGTCGTCGGGTCCACGTGGCGGCCGTCGAGATCCTGTACCCCGCTCAGAGAATTCGTGTCACACCCGTAGATGCCGAGGACGATTGCGGCGAAAAACCCCGTTAAAGGCCTGGAAATCGTTGTCATTCGTCAATTTGCCTGCGAAATCCCTGACCGAGTAACGGACCTGCCGGCGTCCATATCGTTCCCCGTCTCGGCAACCGGCCCCTGTGCTGTTGTGCTTCTATTGTAATCGTCGGATACTTTTCAATCAGCCCGCCCCGGGGATTGGGCGGCAGTGGAGGGCATCGGCGGCCCCGAGCGCCCTCGTGACTTGGGAAAGCGAATGGACCTGTCTACTCCACCAGAAATGCCCCTGGATCCGGGAATGCTGGACTACACCGGCACCGTGGGCGGGTTTTTGTTCTGGAGTCCCAAGGGGCAACTGTTTGCGCTCAACCGCTTCGTGGTCAGCCGGGATTTCAGCAGAATCCTCCCGCAGGTCTCGTCGGCGAATTTCCATGTGGCTTATCCGCTGTTCTCGCGCATGACCGAATCGAACATAAATCTGGTGTTGCATCCTACCAGCCAGGCCCATGCCTATTTTCTCATGGACATCAAGGCCGGGCCGACCAAGAAGACCGTGAAGGTGTTTCAAGAGTCCTCGGAAATCATTGCCAACGCAATCGCTTCGCAGAAATATCCGGTCATTCATTTCGGTGAGCTGCAAAAAGCCGTAATGGCGAGTCGTCGCAATCAGGCACCCGTATCGATTCGAATTCGCTTCCTGGAATTGCGTGCAAATCTCCCCAAGGTTCTACGCGACGCGGCGGCGGATATTTTTGTCGCCAATGCCAATCCGGAGGGAAACAAGGAGGCGCGGCTCGAGTACAAGCTGGCGACCGTGGGTGCGGAGTTGCGCCGCGGCATGGTGGAGAACTATCTGGTGAACTGCTTGTGGCTCAATCCAGTTACGAATCACCTGGGCATGATGACCTGCAATGATCAGGCATCGGGTTTTTCCAACTTCGTTTCCGGCGACGTCGATGTGACTGCTTTCGAGCGCTGCCTGGCTCGGGACGAGGACGGTCACTATGTGGCGCAAAAGGGCGTCGCCAATGTGCTGCCGGTCATGTTGTCCCACGTGAAGTGGAATTCCCCCAGCGTGCACGTCTACGACGAAGCATTTCGCGCCGCCCATCGTCTGCAGGAGTACTATTCCCTGTACACAGGCTTCAAGGCGCTGTGTGCCGTGGGCGCGCCGGTGCTCATGCACGAGAGCTACGAGTTGCCCGAGGCGGTTCCCGTGCACCTGTTGCGTCTCGACAAGGGAAGCCCCGCGACACTCAACAGCATGCGCGAGTTTCCCACCAGGCACCTGGTCTGGGAATCGTGAGGCGCCACCCGGTACTTCACTGAGACCGCTTTCTATCCGCTGATCTCGGTAACCGATTAAGCGCTGGCTGCGTGCGCGCGCAGGAGATCGAGAAAGGAATCACCGTAGCGTTCCAGCTTGACCTGACCGATGCCGTTAATCGATGCCATGGCCTCGATACTGGTCGGCACCGTTCGCGTCATCTCCAGCAGCGTGCTGTCGTGGAAAATGACGTAGGGTGGTACGCCCTGGGTCGTTGCCAGTTCCAGACGGTGCGCGCGCAATATTTCCCATAGGGATGCGTCATCTTCTGATGTCAGTGCTTGCGCGCGTTCGGCTTTTACCCGCCGGCGTTTTTCCGGCGCGAGATCTTTTCGCAGCCACAGAGTAGTTTCGCCGCGTAAAGCTCCGCGGCTCGACGACGTCAGGTGCAGGCCGCCGTGGCCTTCCATGTCCACCCCGAGTAGTCCCCGGGCAACCAGTTGGCGAAATACCGATCGCCACTGTTGTTGAGCCAACTCCGCGCCTATACCGAAGGTGCTGATAGTGTCATGGCCGAATCGATGCATGCGCTCGTTGCTCTTACCGAGCAGAACATCGATGAGATAGTTCACACCGAAGCGTTGACCGGTGCGGTACACACAAGAGAGCGCTTTCTGCGCCGCCTCGGTACCGTCCCAGCTGTCCACCGGCTGCAGGCAGGTGTCGCAGTTGCCACAGGGTGTCTCCAAGACATCATCGAAATGGGCGAGCAGAACCTGGCGCCGGCAAGTGGTCAGCTCGCAGTAGCCGAGCATTGCCTCCAACTTGCTGCGTTCACGCCGCTTGTGTTGCTCGTCGGCCTCGGACGTTTCCAGCATCTGCCTGAGGCGGATGACATCCGCCAGGCCGTACACCATCCACGCATCCGCGGGCAGTCCGTCGCGTCCCGCGCGGCCCGTCTCCTGATAATAAGCTTCGATACTCTTTGGTAAATCCAAGTGGGCGACGAATCGCACATTGGGTTTGTCGATACCCATTCCGAAGGCGATGGTGGCCACCATGATGACGCCTTCCTCGGCGATGAAGCGCTCCTGGTGCCGGCGGCGTTCAACGTCCGCCATACCGGCGTGATAGGGGAGTGCTGTCAAGCTGCGTTCCTGCAACCACTTTGCCGTCTCATCCACGCTGCGCCGCGACAGGCAGTAGACGATACCAGCGTCGCCGGGGTGCTCACGCTCGAGAAAGGCGAGCAGCTGCTTGCGCGCGTTGTCCTTTGGCTTCACCTGGTAGCGGATATTGGGGCGATCGAAGCCGCTGACGAAAACCCGCGCATCTTCCAGGGCCAGGCGTGCGCGGATCTCCCGGCGTGTGGGCGCATCCGCGGTGGCGGTCAGCGCAATGCGCGGTACCTGGGGGAATCGCGTTGCGAGCTCGGCGAGTCCCAGGTACTCGGGACGGAAATCGTGGCCCCACTGGGACACGCAGTGGGCTTCGTCGATGGCAAACAGCGCAACCGGGGATTGGTCGAGAAGTTCCAATGTGCGCGGTTGCAGCAGGCGTTCCGGCGCCAGGTACAGCAGATCGAGAGCGCCGGCACGTGTTGCGTCCTCCACCTGCCGGCCCTCGCCGGCGGTTAAGCTGGAATTCAGCGCGGCCGCGCGCACGCCGCTTTGCAGGAGCGCATTGACCTGGTCCTGCATGAGCGCGATCAGCGGTGAAACCACCACCGCGGTGCCTTCGCGCAGGATCGCGGGGATCTGATAGCACAGGGACTTTCCTCCCCCCGTGGGCATCAGCACCAGCGCATCGCCGCCCTCGACCAGGTGCGCGATAATATCTTCCTGCTGGGCGCGAAAGCCCGAAAAACCGAAGACCTTGTGCAGCAGTTCGCCGGCACGGGGCGCGACGGATTCCATCGGCAGCGTTTGCGTCATCCTGGCGGGCCCGGCCTAGACCCTGCTCTCGAGCCGCTTGCGCTTTTCTGCGATGCGGCGTGCCTGGCGTGCGACATCGATCACATAGCGCACGTGCACGCCGCTGCCGACGATCTCCGCGGCATCACTGACCCGCGCATCCAGGGTTACCTTGCGTCCCTCCACCGCGGATACCGTCACCGCAATCTCCACCTCGCAGCCCAGGGGTGTCGGCGCCAGGTGATCGATGCTCACGTGCATGCCCACCGAGCTTTGCTCTTCAGGGAGATGCTTCTGGATGAGCCGCAGGCATGCGTACTCCACGTCGCTCACCATGGACGGTGTGCTGTAGACGCGCGCTGCTTCGCCCATGAACCCAATACAGCGATCGTCCTCGACGCGGACGCATTCGGTGGCGCTGGCACCGGCTTTCAAGTTCAGTTCCATGGGCGCACGCTTTCCTCCAGTCCGTTAACATTGGGCATCGTCATGTGGTCAGGGTCTCGCCGCCTCCGGGATTTGTCAAACGCGGCGGTGAGCCAGCGCCCGACAATGCATAGGCCGGCGTCCACACCGGCGTCAGCATCTGGAGGATCGTCATGTCTAATCGGCTCTCGCCCCCGGCCATGGATCCCGCATCCCTGGTGCCACGCACCAGCAGCAGCTACCCGAAGCAGTATCAGGAAGCGGTAAAAAAACGCAACAAGCGCGTGCTCGGTGACGCACTCGGGCTCCGCCGCTTCGGTGTCAATCTGGTGGAGCTCGCCCCTGGCGCCTGGTCCGCTCAGCGTCACTGGCATAGTGCGGAGGACGAATTCGTGTACGTGGTGTCCGGCGAGCTCACATTGATAACCGATAGCGGTCGGCAGCTGCTGGGCCCGGGCATGGTCGCCGGTTTTCCGGCGGGAAGGGCCGATGGCCATCATCTTGTTAACGCAAGCGGCGAGACAGCTGTTTATCTGGAAGTCGGCGATCGCGACGCAAGCGACGAGGTGCGCTATCCGGATATCGATTTAGTGTTGACCACCGGCCCCGCTGGCCGCGTGTTTTGCCACAACGACGGGCGACCCTACGATGAGGACTGACAGCTCGGGTGCGATGCTCCGGGGCTATGGCGTGGATACCGTATTCGGGCTGTGCGGCGACGCCGGTGGATTTTCTAGATGACCGTCGTCATCGAACTGCCGCGCGGGGATGCCATTTATCTGGATCACCTGGCCCATTGGGTTGCGGATATACACGCGGCATCGGCGTTGCTGGAACGGCTGGGCTTCCTGGCAACGCCCTATGCGGAGCATACCCACGCAGCCAGCGCCGGTGATGCACCGGTGCCGGCGGGCAGCGCCAATCAGTGCGTCATGCTCGAGGCCGGTTATCTGGAACTTCTGACGCCCATCGGCGATACACCCATCGCCAGGGAGGTGCGCGCGGCGCTTGGTCGCTACACCGGGCTGCACCTCGCGGCCTTGTGCGTCGCCGACGCCGCCGCCCATCGCGAGCGGCTCGTGTCGGCGGGCTTTGCGCAACGGCCCAGCGTGAGTCTCGCCAGGGAAAGCACGCTGGCGGGGGGCGAGGCCTGCACCTTGCGATTCACGGTGGTGCGCCCCGAAGTGGGGTGCCTGCCCGAAGGCCGGGTGCAGTTTCTAACTCACCACACCCCGGATGAATTGTGGCAGTCCCGCTGGCTCAATCATCCGAACACGGCCCGCGCGCTCACCGACATGCTCTTCTGTGTGGAAGATCCCTACGAGGCAAGCCAGCGCTACCAACGCTATCTAGGGCGCAAGGCCGAGCCCGTCGATGGCGGCTATGTATTGGCGTTGGAACGCGGCCGCCTGACCCTGCTGGCTGCAGAGCGCGTCACCGCGCTGCTTCCCGGGATCCACATCCCCTGCGTACCCTTCATGGCCGCTTACGCCATCGACTGCCGGAGTCTCGGCAGCGCACGCGCGGTGCTGCGCGCCAGCGGCATCGATTTCGTCGACCACACCCATCAGGGATTAACAGTACCGGCCTTACCAGCCCTGGGCGGCACCATCGCCTTCACGGAGGATGCTGGCCTACCCCCATGGTTGTAGGCGTGGGGAAGTTGGTGCCGGAGTTGACCTGATTCCCCCTCACCCTAACCCTCTCCCCCGCAGGGGGAGAGGGGACAAGAAAGTCGAATTGTAGGCCTCTCTCCCCTTGTTTTCATGAACTCTAATAGTGGTTATTTTCCATCACTAATTTTACCCATTCCTGTCGTTTCGGCATCAGCGGTGGCTCGGGCAGGAACTTGGGGATCCCGGTGGGTTTGGCTATGGCATCGTCGATGTAGCGGCCCGTCACCTCGCCACGGCGGAAGAATCCATTGTAAATGCTGTACTGGGTGCGACTGCGCGTTCCGATCAGCGGGAAGCGTTGGGCGATGGACGGTAAGGAATAGAATTTTCTGTAGGCCCGCATGTGACCTTCTCGAAGCTGCTCCGGTGTGAGCTGATTCGGCTTGTAAACGATGTGTCCCTGGTCGTACATGTCCCAGTCGTAGGACACCATGCGCTGGTCTTTTTGCATCTCGTACCAGGTCAGAGTGCCGGGGTAGGGCGTGAGAACCGAGTACGCGCACATGTCGTAGTTGGCGTCGATGTTGAATTTGACGGTTTCATCGAACACCGTCTCGTCGTCGGAATCGAAACCGAACATGAACAAACCAAAAACCAGAATACCGTAGCTGTGAATCTTCTCCACCAGCTCACGGAACTGATCCGGCTGGTTGACCATCTTATGCACGCTTCGCAGCGTGTTCGACGAGATGGATTCGAAACCGATGCTCAACATATAGCAACCGCTTTCGGCGGCGAGCTCCAGCATCTCGTCATCCATGGAGAGACGGCTGGTAACACCCGCTTGCCAGCGCATGCCGCGTCCTTTCAGGGCCTTCATGACTTCTTTCGGCCGTTTCGGTGTACCGAAGAAGTCCGCATCGTTGAGCGCAATGTAGCGTGCTCCGCATTCGTCCACTTCACGCATCACCTCGTCAATGGGGCGATAGCGAAAGCGCAGGCCGTTCATCAGCGGCTCGGCACAGAAGGTACATGCGTGGTGGCACCCTCTGGATGTTTGAATGAAGGTTCGGTTCACGTACCGATCGGCCTTGATGAGGTCATAGCGCGGCATATTGAGGTCGACCATCGAATGCAGTTCTTTCGATCGGTAAATGCCCTTCATGTTGCCGTCTTTCAGGTCATCGAGGATCTGCGCCATCACCAGTTCCACTTCACCGACCACGACCGCATCGGCATGGGTTAATGCTTCTTCGCGCATGAAGCTCGGATGCACGCCTCCCATGATCACGGGAACACCGCGCCGGCGAAACTCGTCGGCGATTTCGTAACCGCGATTAACGTAGCTGGTCATGGCGGAAACGCCGACCATGTCGACCTTGGCATCGAAATCTATTTCCTCGATGTTTTCATCGGTCATGATGACTTCGTATTGATCCTGGGGAATGCAAGCGGCCACGGCGAGCAGTCCGGCCAACGGCGAGTAAAGCGCCCGGTTCATGTAGCTCGGGCGAGTAGTGAAAGAATTCGTTTTCGGGTTTATGAGATGAATGATCCGTGTGCGCATATTATTTCCCTCCCGCCTGCTGACGCAGGGGCACGATTTTTTTCGCCGTTTCATCAGGTGGTACCGAACCAATTACGGTCCGATCAACAGGTGTCCCGCGTATCTTGCGCAATGTCCCCGGGTATAGCAAGCAATCGCACCGGGTGGCGAATTTCACGGAAATGTCATTCGAAATTCGGCGTTCAAGCCGGTGACCGCGGCTGCTCCGGCATTACGAAGGGGCTGACCGATTCGAAGGCGCGCGCCGCACGCAGTACCAGGGCATCGGCGTACCTGGTGGCGACGATCTGTAAACCAATCGGTGCGCCGGAGGCGGTAAATCCGCAGGGCACCGAGGCCGCTGGTTGCTGGGTGAGATTAAAAGGATAAGTAAAGGGGGTCCAGTCACGCCATCGGGCGAAAGGACCCGTTTCGGGAAACTCCGTTCCCGCGGCGAAGGCTGGAATAGGCAGGGTTGGCGTCAGCAACACATCCCAGTTCTGGTGAAAGCGCCCCATGCGCTCGCCGAGAGCGGCGCGATCCGCCATCGCCTGCATGTAATCGGCGGTAGTGCAGGCGGCGCCCTCGGCGGCAATTTCCACCAGGCCCGGATCCATGTTTGCGCGCTGTTGCTCACTGAACCGCGCCAGCAGCGCCGAGGCGCCCACATACCAATGTACGCGGAAGCACTCCGCCGGGTTCTCGAAGGGTGCCGGGACTTCTTCCACGTGGGCGCCGAGATCGGCAAATACACCGGCTGCCTTTGCCACCGCCTGTGCCACTTCCGGGTCGACGTCCACGTAGCCGAGATCCGGACTGAAAGCGATGCGCAAACCCCGCACGCCGTCTTCGAGCCCGACCCGGTAGTCCCGACCGGATGCGGGCAGGGCGGTCCAGTCCCGGGCATCGGGTTCGCTCAGCACGTTGAGCATCAGCGCCGTATCGCTCACCGTGCGGGTCAAGGGTCCTACGTGGGCGACGCTGCCAAACGGGCTTGCGGGCCAGGCGGGAACCCGGCCGAAGCTCGCTTTGAGCCCGAAGACACCGGTGAATCCCGCGGGAATGCGAACGGAACCGCCACCGTCGGTGCCCACGTGCAGCGCACCCAGCCCCAGGGCACAGGCCGCGGCCGCGCCGCCGCTGCTGCCCCCGGGAGTCAGGTCGGTGTTCCAGGGATTGCGCGTGATGCCCGTGAGCGGGCTGTCCGTGACGCCCTTCCAGCCGAACTCCGGGGTGGTCGTTTTGCCAATCAGCACCGCCCCGTGCTCGCGCAGGCGCGCCGTAGCCGGTGCATCGTCGAGCCAATCCTGATCCCGGTCGACAGTGAGGCTGCCGCGCAGGGTTGGCCAGCCGGCGGCGAGCACGATGTCCTTTATGGTGGTGGGCACGCCGTCCACGAGCCCGATGGGTTCGCCGCGTTGCCAGCGCGCCTCGGAGGCCCGCGCCGCATCCATGGCGCTTGCGCCATCGACGAAGCAGAAAGCATTGACCCGGGGATTGAACTCTTCGATGCGATCCAGAACCGACTGTGTGACTTCCACCGGTGATATTTCGATGCGCCTGTAGGCGGCGATCAATCGGGTGGCGGAAAGCCGGGTGAGCTCGGTGGACATGGCGAAACTCCTCGCTGGGTGACTCAGGCGGCGGCGTCGTTGGCAAGTGCCGCTGCTTGCGTCGAGCATTGCGGGATGGCGCCGAGGAGGTCCTGCTCGGTGGCACCGTCGATGCTGGCGAGCGCCGATACGGCGCGCCGCCAGGCACGGGCGCCGGGTTGTCCCAGGTAGAGTCCCGTCAGATGCCGCGTGAGATGTGCGAGCCGCGCACCCCGTTGCAACTCCCGCGCCGCGTAGGGGAGATAGGCTTCGATGATTTCGCGCCGGGAGGGCGCGGCGCTTTTGGTGTCGAAGATTTGCCGGTCGGCCTGCGCCAGCATGTAGGGATCGCGGTAGGCCGCGCGGCCGATCATGACACCGTCGAGCCGGGACAGATGCTGCCGGGTTTGATCGAGAGTGGTGACGCCGCCGTTCAAGATAATCGTCAAGCTGGGGAAGTCCTGTTTCAACTGGTGCACGATATCGTAACGCAATGGCGGTACGTCGCGATTCTGCTTGGGACTCAATCCCGT
>JAACFO010000140.1 GCA_009937425.1 Gammaproteobacteria bacterium | reverse complement strand
TGCGCGAGCACCACATTGGCGACCAGATCCTCCACCGGACCGCACAGAAACACGACGCGCTCCTTCAACAGCCGCGAATAGATGTCGTAGGAGCGTTCGCCGCGGGCCGATTGCTCCACCACAATGGGAACGAGGTTCAACCCCCGCACCTGGCCGGCGCCCGCTATTTCTTCACTATCGGTAATCGTCATAGGATTCTTTAACTGCCCTGAGTCTGCCCCGGATTCAATAATTCGTCAAACGAGGTGGACTCCGACACAACCTCGGCCCTTTCCAGAATCCACGCCACCACGGTGTCCTCGAGGACAGAGGATTCCACGTCCGAGAGCCGTGAAGGATCGGAATAGTACCAGCGAACCACCTCGCCGGGGTCCTCATAGGTGGAGGCTATACCATCGATACGCGCCCGGATTTCATCCGGATCCGCCTTGATGCCGTTTTCCTTGATGAGCTCCCCCACCAACAGCCCCAGGGAGACCCGGCGCTTGGATGCCTCCTCAAAATCCTTGGGATCGAGCTCGATTTCGCTCGTATCGACGCCGGAATGGCTCAGCTCCAGGCGCCGTTGCGCGGCGCTGCGATCCACTTCCCGTTTTACCAGGGATTCCGGCAGTTCCAGATCCCTGCCTGCAAGTAACGCTTCCATCACCCGCTGCTTGGTGGCCGAGCGTATGCCTTCCTCCAGCTCCCGCTGCATGTTGGCCCGCACCTCGCTTTTGAGTTGCTCGATACCGCCGTCCTTGACGCCGAAGCTCGCGGCGAACTCGTCGTCGATTTCCGGCACCACCGGCTCCTCCACCGTGTTCACCTTCACCTGGAAGCTGACAGGCTTCCCAGCCAGCTCGCCGGCCCGGAAGTCGGAGGGAAAATGCAGCTCCAGTGACAGCTCTTGACCGGCTTCGGTGCCCAGAAGGCCGTCCTCGAACTCCTTGAACAGCTGCTGTTTCCCCAGCTCGACGGCAAAACCCTCGGACTTGAGGTCGTCGCGGGCGTCTCCGTCACAAACACCCTCGAAATCGATGACCACGCGATCGCCGGGCGTCGCGGCCCGTTGTACCGGCTCCCAGTTACGCCGCTGAGTGCGCAGACGCTCGAGCATGCGTTCCAGATCCGCATCGGCCACGACCGCCTCCGGCCTGGCGATTTTCAACGAGTCGATGGGCGGCAAGCTTACCTCGGGATAAACGTCGAAAACTGCCGTATAGGCCACACCGCCACCGGTTTCCCATTCCAGGGGGTCGATGGTGGGCGTTCCCGCCGGGCGCAGACTTTCCTGGGCGATGGCGTCTTGAAAGCTGCTCTGGACGATTTCCCCGACCACTTCCTCGCGCACCTGCTTGCCGTAGCGTTGCGCGATGACCTTCATTGGCGCTTTCCCCGGGCGAAATCCCGGCAACCGTGCGCTCTGGGCGATATTCGTCAGGCGCTTGCTGACCTCCCCCTGAACGCGATCTTCCGGTACCTGCACCTTGACCCGGCGTTCCAGGCCCTGGGTGGTCTCAACCGTGACTTGCATGTGTAACCCTCGTGGAATACCCGCGATTACTAAAAAAATAAATGAGCAATGGTGCGAAAGGAGGGACTCGAACCCTCAAGGGGCTAGCCCACTGGCACCTAAAACCAGCGCGTCTACCAATTCCGCCACTTTCGCTCTAGTACGGTCAATTTCCCTGGTCCAATAGCGATCCCATCGACCCCGCCGCCAAGTATACCGGCAGCCCGAGGGCGCAAAAAAGGGTCAGGCCCGTTGAACCTAACCCTTTGATTTTACTGGTGGGCCGTGGAGGGCTCGAACCTCCGACCCGCTGATTAAGAGTCAGCTGCTCTGCCAACTGAGCTAACGGCCCGTTCAGTGCGTAAAATCTCAATAGCGGCGAAACTGGGGTGAGCGATGGGGCTCGAACCCACGACCGCCGGAATCACAATCCGGAGCTCTACCAACTGAGCTACGCCCACCATTGACCCGAGTAATGTTGCTCTCTTCCTTGGCTCTCGTCCCTGGTTCTGGTACCTGGCGCGCCCGGCAGGACTCGAACCTGCGACCCACGGCTTAGAAGGCCGTTGCTCTATCCAGCTGAGCTACGGGCGCATCGCGAAAATGGTCGGGGTAGAGGGATTCGAACCCCCGACCCCCTGCTCCCAAAGCAGGTGCGCTACCAGACTGCGCCATACCCCGTCAGCCGCGCCACAGTCAAGGGGCGGGATGATACGCCCAGCCTTACAAAAGCGTCAATCGGCGCATCTGCCCCGGGGGTGGAAAAACGTTTATCATGCGCCTCGCCCACGATTACGGAGACAATAAACGATGAGTGCGACCCGTGCAGGCTTTTTACTCACCGCCCTGATGGCACCCTTGCTCATGGTGATCAGTGCCACGTCCACGGCAGCAGAAGCCACGCCCCGTGTACGCCTCGAGACCAGCATGGGAAACATCGTGCTGGAGCTCGACCGGGAACATGCCCCGGCGACGGTGGACAATTTTCTCACCTATGTGAAGGACGGATTTTACGATGGGACCATCTTCCATCGCGTCATCGGTAACTTCATGATTCAAGGGGGGGGCTATACCGCCGACCTCTCCCGCAAGGAGACGCGCCCACCCATCAAGAACGAAGCCAACAATGGATTGAAGAACAACCGCGGCTCCATCGCCATGGCGCGAACCCGTGACCCGCACTCGGCGAGCGCCCAATTCTTTATCAATGTCGAGGACAACGCCGCCCTGGACCACAGGGCTCCTGACGCCCGCGGCTGGGGCTACGCCGTCTTTGGCAAAGTGGTCGATGGTATGGACGTTGTGGACAAAATCCGCTCTCAGGCAACCGGCGTAAAGGCCGGATTCCGCGACGTCCCCAACGAAACCATCACCATAACCCGCGCCATCGTGGAGACCCCCTGATCGTGGCGGACACACAGAAAGTACAGCTGCGCACCAGCGCCGGCGATATCGTCATCGAGCTGGATTGCGTACGGGCGCCGAAGAGCAGTGACAATTTCCTCGCTTACGTGGACGATGGATATTACGACGGCACGATTTTCCACCGCGTCATCGACAATTTCATGATACAGGCGGGTGGATTCGAGACGGGCATGAAGTCGAAGCAACCCGGTGCATCGATCGAAAACGAAGCGGACAACGGCCTCAGCAACGCACTGGGAACAGTCGCCATGGCGCGCACATCCGATCCACACTCGGCCAGCGCGCAGTTTTTCATCAACGTAAGCGACAACGCATTTCTCGACTTCAAATCCCGAAGCAGCGATGGGTGGGGCTATTGCGTGTTCGGTGCGGTGGTGGAAGGCATGGACGTAGTGGATAAAATCGTCAAGTCACCTACCGCCGGACATGCCGGCCATCAGGATGTGCCCATCGAAGAAGTCGTCATCGAACGCGCGGTCAAGCTGGACGACAGCTGATCGGGAGCCCGGGAATGAGCACGCTATTCGTTTCCGACGTGCACCTGACTAATGCCCGCGCCAACATCGTACGCACGTTCATCGCGTTTCTCGAGACTAAGGCACGCAACGCCGACGCGCTGTTCATTCTCGGCGATCTGTTCGACGAATGGCTCGGGGACGATGACGACAAAGCGCCGCACGCGGAAGTTTCCGATGCGCTGGCTGCGTTGACCGCAACGGGTCTACCCGTATCGGTGGTCCACGGCAATCACGATTTTCTGCTCGGCAAAAAATTCGCAAAACGCAGCGGCTGCAAGCTGCTCGGCGACGACACGACCATCGATGTTTACGGAACGCCGGCTTTGATCATGCACGGCGATACACTGTGCACCCGCGATGTCAATTACCAATCTTTCCGCAAGATGACACGTAACCCGATCATGCAGAAAATGTTTTTGAGCATGTCGCTCGAGAAGCGCGCGGAGAAGGCGGCGAATATCCGCAGCGAGTCCAGCAAAGATTCGGCTTTAAAACCCGACGATATAATGGACGTGACACCCGAGGCGGTGGACAAGATCATGCGAAAGCGCAATGTTCGCCACTTGATCCACGGCCACACCCATCGTCCGGCGATACATAACTTCACTCTGAATGAGCAGGAAGCAACGCGGATCGTTCTGGGAGATTGGTACGAACAGGACAGTGTGTTGATCTGGGACGAAGCGGGATACCGGCTGGGCCGCATTAAAGATCTTTAATGCGGCGCCCCGGCATCCGCCGGCGTTCCTCGTGGCTGCGTGCGTCGCGCTCGCGGCGGTCGCTGAGGCCGATCAGGCGCCGCTCCATGGGCCACCACAGCAGCCTGCGGCTGCGCCAACTGACGGCCATGAGGACGCAGTAAGCCGCAAACAATCCGAGAAACAGATAAAACATGGTGCTCTGTGCGATGCCGCTTTCCAGGGCCGCGAGCCCGGCTGCTGCCGCCAGGGCAGCGATGGCGAGCATTACCCAGACGCTGGTCGCCGCGCGCATCCCCGTCATCTGTAACACATGATGTAAATGTCCCACATCGGAGGACGTGGGCGATCGCCCCTGGGAAAATCGCCACACGATCAGCCAGACAGTATCGAAGAGTGGGATCGTGAACAGCCACAGGGCGGCAACCGGCGCCATTGCGCGGTGCTCGCCCTGGGACATGGCGATGAAGAACCAGGTAATGGCGAATCCCAGAAACATACTGCCGGCATCGCCCATGAACACCAGTGCCCCGTGCCGCCAGGGCAGGCGCATGTTGAAGAGCAGAAAACCCACAACGACTACGGCCAGCATCAGCAACAGGGTGCGCTCGGTGTCCAGACCCGCAACCTGCGCGACGTAGGCCATACCCAACAGCGCGATCAGGCTGAGCCCCCCGGCCAATCCATCTACGCCATCACTCATATTGAGTGCGTTGATAACGCCGACAGTGGCAAAGACGGTGAATGCGATCTCCCAGCTCGACAATAAAAAAGCATTGCCGCCGTTTCCCAGTGCTCCAAGATCCACCAGCACCACCCCCCCCCAGTAGGCCATGATTCCCGCCGCCAGGATTTGGGCGCCAAAGCGTACCCGGGAGGATAGCTCGTGCATGTCGTCGAGGATCCCCACCACCACCAGAATGGCGGACGCGGCAAAGAATCCACGGTACGCCGTAAGTCCAACGTCCAGGGTTAGTGTCGCCAGCGCAAAGCCACAGAACATGGCCACGCCGCCAATGAGAGGCACTGACCCCTGGTGAGATTTACGTTCACTGGGCTCATCCACCAGACCGATGCGAAGGGCGACCGGTCGCAACAAGTGTAACAACCCGCAACACACGACAAATGCCAGTCCATAGCTCGCGAGGGTTTTCACGCAGCCGCTCCCATGTCACTCACAATCAGCCGTCCCCGGGCGCGCCCTGCAGCGCGTGGCGCCAGGCGCCCGTCGCCAGGTGGCGCTCGAAACGCTCTTCGAAGAGCCGGCGGGCCGCCGCACCTTGACGCCGGCCCAGTTCAGGGTCCGCCGCGAGTGCCGCGATCCCATCGGCCAGCATTTGTCCCTCGCCGGGGGCCACCCGGGTTCCGCACCGGGCATCAGCGATAATCTCCGCGAGCTCACCGTCGCCGGCACCGATGAAGATAATCGGGCGTCCGGCGGCCGCTGCGGCATAAAACTTGCTCGGCACCATCAGACCTTCGAGCTGCGGCAACAGCGACACCAGGTGCACGTTGGCGGCACCGAGGCTCTGATCCAGGGTCTCGCGGGGCTGGTAGGACTTGAACTGCACATTGCCAAGCCCTCTGCTCGCCACCTGCTGTTCGACGGTCGCGCGCTGCACGCCGCCGCCGATGAAAAGGAACACGACGTTCGTGCGCTCGCGCAACCGCTCTGCCGCATCGACGATGGTGTCAAATTCATGGGCATAGCCCATGTTCCCCGAATACATGACCAGAAATCGATCTTCCAGCTTCCACGCCTTGCGCAACGCGTGGCCTTCCAGGGGCCGCGGCCGGATCTCCTCGCCATCGCACCAGTTGTGAATGACTTTCACCCGCTCTGGCGCCACGCCGAGACCGATCACTTGCTCCGCCATGTGCGCGCCTATCACCACATTGCAGCGCGCGCACCGCAGGGATCGGTTGCGCATGGCGCGCAACGCGCTTGCCGGGTAGCCGCGCATGAAGCGCATGCCCAGTCTCTCGGCAATCTCGGGAAACAAATCGTGCAGCCAGTTCACGAGATGTGCACCACGCAATTTCGTCACCCATCCCGCCATCACCGAAATCAATGGCGGATCGGTTTTCGCAACGACCACGTCGCCGGATCGGCACAGACGCGCCAGCCGCCAGCCGGCACCCAGGTAAAAACTCAGATAGTCGAATCCCCGGCCGATGAGATTCCCACGGCCAAAGCGCGTGCTCCACACGCGGTGCACTTCGATGCCATCGAGCCGCTCGTGCACCGGAAGTCGCGCACGGGCGTTATCGATAAGCTGACGGCTCGTGATTACCGTGATATCCATCCCTGCGTGACGCAGATCCCTGGTCAGATCCGTCAGCATCTGACTGGTTGCTGAATGATCGGGATAAAAGAAGCGATTGACGAACAGGACTCGCATGAGCCGAGTCAATGGACCCTGACAGGTCTAACGACTCACCTCGAAGCGCTCGCCCTCGGTCTTTTCAATATTTACCTGCACGCGCTGCGGGCTCCATCCGTGCACCTTGTCGTGCGCCTCCACGTAGACGGTGGACATGCCCGCCGGGATCGCCACCCCGCCAAGACTACGGGTGAATGGCTGCTCGTTCTCGTGGGGATGGTAAAGCGTACGGGTGCCCAGAACCGTACCATCGTCGGCGACCACGCGCCATGCGTCGGCGTAGTGGTCCCAGCCTGAATCGGCGTGGCGCAAAGTAACGTCCACCGACCACTCGGCGCCGCCGGAGTGGCGAAAACGCGCATGCACAATCTCCACGTCACCGGCAAAAATCACAATCGAGAACAGCGACAACACGACGGCGAGTGTGCCGGCGATCACATTCGATATCGCTTTCGACGATCCCATCTTCGTCAACTTTAGACTATGTCGATGCCGATCGCCGAGATCGCAATTGCGGGCCTTTCGCCGCATCCGGGTAGCGTTTGGCGTCGATGTGCCATCGCGTCGTCGAGGCGCGTAGCACGCAGAAAGCCGGGCCGCCAAAGGTACGTACCCTTCCCGCCGCGCCGGGATTAAGTATCCACGGGGATGCGGATTGATCCGTGCAAGCGCGATGGGAATGACCGTAGACCACTAAGCGTGCATCGGGATAGTCGCGGCGCATGCGCTCGTGGTGACGCCCGGGGTAGCCGTAACGGTGGCCGTGGACGACCACCAGCTCGCCGCCGGGCAAATCCAGCCGCGCCTCCCAGGGCAACGACTCCAGCAACGCCCGGTCCGACTCCCGCCACTTGTCACCGTGGTCATTATTGCCGCGAACGGCGATCAGTCTGCCATCCCTGGGGGTCAAAGCGTCGAGGACTTCGCGGTTGCCGATGTCGCCCGCGTGCACGACGATATCGCTGCGCATCGCCTGCTCGGCGATACGATCGTCCAGCTCCCCGTGGGTATCGGATACGATGACTATGTGCAGGCTTGCCGACAACGTGGATGACCTCCTCTGGCCGCTCGGGTACCGGAGTATATAAGATGTGTCCTCGGCATACCGCGCCTGCACCCATGACGACTCACGACAACACCTCCGAGAACCTGGAAATCGAGCAGCTGGCAGCGCTCTTCGCCCGTGCCCGCAACGGTGCTTTCGCGACGCTGGTGCTTACCGGGCTCGTCGTCTTGTTGCTGTGGGGCCGCGTGGACGCCGGCGCGCTGATACTGTGGGGGGTCGCCTGCGGCATCTTGGAGGCCGTCAGGATTGGGCTGGCACGTAAATTCCGCGAGCATGTTCAATCCCCGGGAGAGACCATCCGCTGGATGTACGCTGCTCTGTTACCGGCGGCGGCGACCGGCCTGCTGTGGGGATTGCCGGCCATTTATCTGGCCCGGGTGGACAGCGACTGGGCGATGATGACCGTATTCGCCCTGCCGGTGGCGATGATGGCGCTGGCGGGCGTCAGCTATGCGTTGAACCGCACGGTCCATGCCGTTCACATTCTGCTCGTTGGCGCACCTTCGGTGGTCATCCTGCTGACCCGCGCCGACGCGGACGTGCAACTGGCCGGGGTGGCGCTTGCGGGCCTCGCCATGATGTCTTTGTACAGTGGTCAGCTGACCGCCCAGCGGGTGCGTGAGAACCTCGCCCTTCGCCACGCCACCACGGAGCTGCAGGCGCGCCTGCGGGTGATTCACGACCACATCGGCTCCACCACCGGTGTCGACAGGCTGGTCAGCTTTCAGTCCAGCCACGACCCGCTTACCGGGCTCATCAACCGGCGGGAATTCGAAAAGCGCCTCGAGGCGATGCTGGCGACACCCGCCGGCAGCGGACGTCGACACGCCATCTGTTATCTGGATCTCGATCACCTGGATATGGTCAATGACACGTGCGGCCACCGCGCCGGCGACGCGGTCCTGCGTCAGGTGGCGGCACGCTTGCAGACCATGGTGCGCGGCACCGATGTGCTGGCGAGAATGGGCGGCGATCAATTCACGGCGCTTCTCACGGACTGCAACATGGACAATGCCCGGACCGTGGCCGAGAGCCTGCGCGAAGCGGTGCGACAATTACGCTTTCCCTGGGAAGATCATGTCTTCGAGGTCAGCACCAGCGTGGGCATTGCCGCCATCGATGCCGGCACATCGCATTTCTCGGATGCCCTGAGCGCCGCCCATGCGGCGTGCCTGGTGGCGCGCGAGGACGGTGGGGATCGCGTACGTATCTTTCAGTCGGCGGATCTCGAACACGGCCACCATCACCACCTTGTACGCTGGATGCAGAAAGTTCGAGAAGCCGTCGAGAGCAGTCGGTTTCAACTTCTGGTGCAGGATATCGTGCCGATCAACACCAGAGAAAGTCACGAGCACCATGGCGAGTTGCTGGTCCGCATGCTGGGCGAGCACGGTGAATTGGTCGCCCCACATACTTTTCTTTCTGCCGCGGAACGATACAACCTCATGCCCGCGGTGGATCGCTGGGTCATACAGCGTACATTTCACGCCCTGGAAAACCATGCCGACGCGCTCTCGTCGCTGGACTTGTGCGCCATCAACTTATCGGGGCAATCGCTGTCGGATCCTGGACTCCTCGACTATATAACCGACTTATTGAACTCGGCGAGCATCCGGGCCGAGCGCTTGTGCTTCGAGATTACCGAGACGGTGGTGGTGGACAACTTCGAATCCGCGCGCGCCTTCATCGCCGCATTGAAGCGGCGTGGCTGCCGATTTGCCCTGGACGACTTCGGTAGCGGCATGAGCTCATACAGTTATCTGAAAAATCTCCCGGTGGACTACATCAAGATCGACGGCAGTTTCGTGCGTGGCATGCTGGAAGATCCCATCGATCGGGCGGTGGTGGAATCGATAAATCAGATCGGCCACGAGCTTGGAATGAAAACCATCGCGGAGTTTGTCGAGAGCGAGGAGATTCTTCGTGCCCTGGCCGAGGTAGGGGTGGACTACGCGCAAGGGACCGCCATCGGAGAGCCGCGCGCGGTCGATTAATCCCTTTGATCACATGAGCGCCGCGTGCAATTCGTCGTGGGTATGGGTGACGGGGAATTGTGGGTACTCCTCCACTAACTGCTCTGGCGGACGGAACAACACACCGGCTTCTGCTTCGGTGAGCATGCTGAGGTCGTTGTACGAGTCTCCCGCAGCCACCACCTGGAAGTTCAGCTCCTTGAATGCTCTCACGGCCTGGCGCTTCTGATCCGGCTGACGCAGCCGGTATCCGGTAACGCGGCCTTGATTGTCGATGTCCAGGTCGTTGCAGTACAGACTCGGCCAGTTGAGCTTTCGCATCAACGGTTCCGCGAACTGGTAAAACGTATCGGACAGTATCGCGACCTGTACCGATGCCCGCAATTGGTCGAGAAAATCCCGCGCGCCGGGAAGCGGATCCAGCGAACCGATGACATCGTGAATGTCGCCGATTCGCAATTCCTGCTCATGCAGTAT
>JAACFO010000139.1 GCA_009937425.1 Gammaproteobacteria bacterium | reverse complement strand
TCCGTGCCGCCGCGGGTCCGGCGCCCGGCGTGCTGACAGCGCGCCAACCGGAGCAGGTTTCCGTCGACGGCGACACGGCCTTTCACGGTGGATCCGAGCCCGAGTTCGACATTCAAACCCCGGACAACATGCGCCGCGTCATCGCCGAACGGCTGGCGCAGTCGAAACGCGAGGCCCCGCACTTTTACATGTCCCTGGACTGCGGCGCCGATGCGTTAATGGACTTCAGACAATCCCTGACCGACAGCGGCGCGCAAGTATCGCTCAACGATCTCATTTTGAAAGTGACGGCGACAACACTCAAAGACGTGCCCGCATTGAACTCCGCATGGAGCGACGCGGGTATTCGCCGGTTTCGCAGCGTGGATCTGGCGGTAGCGGTGGCAATCGAAGGCGGTCTCATCACACCGGTCATTCGCGGCGCGGACAAAAAACGCATCGCAGAAATCGCCGACGAGATGCGCGATCTGGTAAACCGTGCCCGAACCGGGCAACTGTCCCGGGAGGAATATCAGGGCGGCACTTTCACCGTGTCGAACATGGGCATGTACGGCGTCGATCACTTCACCGCCGTCATCAACCCACCCCAGGCCGCCATCCTCGCCGTCGGCACCGCCAGCGAACGGCCGGTGGTGCAAAACGGCATCGTAACGAGCGCAAACATGATGACTTGCAGCCTGTCGGTGGACCACCGTGTCACAGACGGTGTGGCGGCCGCCGAGTTTCTGCAGACCTTCAAACGTCTGGCGGAAGATCCACGTCTACTACTCTTGTAGGCACTGATGCCCGACAGTGTCCATCCGGACACATGGGTATCGGACTTGCCTGGAAAGGATTGTCGGTGCTTTCCAGTTTGCGTGTCCCGTGATCGAAATATCCCAGATCGTATCGCATGACGCCGACCAGTCGGATCCGGTCGCCGTTGGCGCTTTCATTGTACTGTTGGCTGTGCTATCGGTGGCCGCAACCCGGAACGAGATTCAATAATCGAAAGGCGGACAGGGGTGGGGGGAGATTCATGCAAAGAAGCGAAATTGATGCCATCCCACGAGATGGCGATATTTCTTTCCGGCAGCGTGCAATAGAACCGGATCGGGCCGCATTGCTCGTAATCGACTTGCAGAAAGGTCTCTATAACGGCGGGCAGAAGACATCCGATCCGGAGCAGGCATACCTGCACGACTGCATCAGGAATCGTGTCATTCCAAATGGTCAGCGCCTGATCGCTGCCTGCCGGGACGCCAGGGTCGAGGTTATTTATACGGTAATCGAGTGCCTGACGCGCGATGGCCGTGATCGAAGTCTCGACTACAAGATCTCCGGCCTGTTCGCCGCCAAGGGCTCCCGGGAGGCGGAGGTCATTGATGAGCTGGCGCCGCTGGAAAACGAGATCGTCATCCCCAAGACATCTTCCAGCCTGTTCAACTCCACGAACTTCGAGTATGTGCTTCGCAATCTCAGGGTGGAGTACCTGATGGTAATGGGAATAGTTACCGACCAGTGCGTCGAGACCACAATCCGCGACGGATGCGACCGAGGATTCTTGATGACGGTGGTCGAGGATGCCTGTGCAGCCAGCTCCGAGCACCGGCACGAGGAATCGCTCACCGGGATCAAAGGCTATTGCAGGCGACGCTCCACCGATGAGTTGTTCGCAGAGTTGACCTGAGTGTAATACCGGACAAACGCATTCAAAGGAAGTTGACGATGAACATCGATCAAATTGTTCAACAGGCACGGGATACCGAAACTCAGTTAGTTCGGTTCATTTATTGTGATAGCTCGGGCGTCATTCGAGGCAAAGCCACTCACATTGATCACCTGAGTGGCAGGATGGTTTACGGAATTGGACTTACGGTTGCGATGCAGTCTTTCACATCATCGGAAACCATCGCGCCAGGCGCGGGCTTCGGGCCTGTCGGAGAAATTCGCCTGGTGCCGGACCCGGAAACTTTCACGACCTTGCCCTACTCTCCAGGCAACGCCCGCATGATCGCGGACATGTTCACGCTGGACCGGAAACCGTGGGCGAATTGCCCGCGTTTTTTTCTCAAACGCATGATCGAACGCGCGAACGACCTCGGTCTGAGAATGAAAGCCGCATTCGAGAGCGAATTCTCACTGATTATAGAGACCGACGACGGATACGAACCCTTCGATCGCAGCCTTTGCTTCAGTACCGTAGGCATGGATTACGCGGACGAGTACATCGGCGATCTCGTCGAAGCACTGGGTCAGCAGGGAATCAACGTCGAGCAGTATTACGCGGAACTCGGTGCGGGCCAGCAAGAGCTGTCCGTTACCTACGCTGATGCTCTGCGCGCGGCCGACAATCAGATCACGCTTCGCGATACCGCGCGGGGCGTCGCCATGAAGCAGGGACTCATCGCCTCATTCGCACCGAAGCCTTTCGCCAATGAGGCTGGCAACGGGTGTCACATCCACTTCAGTGCCTGGGACAAGGAAGGAGAAACGAATTTGTTCTTCGATGCAGGCGATCGCTACAAGCTCAGCCCCATCGCTTACCAGTTCATCGCCGGCGTACTCCATCATCTCCCGGGTCTGCTAGGGCTGAGCGCGCCCAGCGTGAACTCCTATCGCCGCCTGCAGCCGCACTTCTGGAGCTCGGCCTTTGTCTGCTTCGGCCCCGATAACCGCGAAGCGCCGGTGCGCATCGCCTCCGGTTTCTGGGGCGACGAGATGAAAACGGTCAACCTCGAGCTCAAGCCGTCGGACTCCAGCCACAATCCCTACCTTGCCCTGGGCGGGCTTATCGCCGCGGGGCTCGACGGTATCGAGAAAGAGCTGCAGCCTCCGGAGCCTGTGCTCATGGACCCAGGTGATATGCAGGAAAGTGAGCGCAAGGACAAAGGCATCGAGCGATTACCGACGAGTTTAAAAGAGGCGACCGATGCACTCGGCCGGGACGAGGTATTGATGGAAGCAATGGGCGAGGTGCTGTCCCGGGAGTATTTGCTCATCAAGTCGGCAGACTGGGAGAGTTCCAGGGACCAGGAAGTCGAGTCAGAACTGCATCAATATATTCACCGATACTGAATAACCCTCCCGCGGCGGGCCGCGGAGGTCAACATCGGAGGACATAAAGCCGCTCATCGATTGACGGGCGGGAAGCAAGCGGTTGTCGGTCACCCGTCGGCGCGAAGCCGAGGGATTGGTAAAAGTCTACAGCGGATGAATTAGCGTCTGATATCCATGCTTTTACCTCACTCGCGCCAGTACCCATGAGCCAACGCGCGGCCTCGTCGACCAGCAGCCGTCCTACGCCTCGATTTCTGCTCTCTGGAGCTACCCACATGGCGCAGATAGTGGCATTTGCGGATTCTCCACCGTCCACGTACGCGGCAACCATCCCGGTGACTCGACCTTGTTCGTCTCGGGCGAGAAACGCTGCCGAGGCGGGCGAAGCACCGCAATGTCGCGCGTATTCACTCCACGCTTCGTCGGGTTTCTTTTTCTCGGCGGCGAAAGAGGATGCGAATGCCTCCGGTGAGTCGGCCAGGGCCTGCAAGCGGCTCGCCTTCCATTCCCGCCAATCACCCGATTCGATTCGTTGGACCTTCATAGCATCATCTGGAATCAGTCTAAGATCAGGCTCCAACGTTCGAATCCGCGCGCCAACCGTCTGGAACTGGGTAAAGCCTGGTCGACGGTGTATAGTGCAATACTGTATTTTGTATACCAATTAGATTCCAGGACTTCAACGAAGACAGAGTGAGTCCCTCGAGAGTCAAGACTCACCCAGCACTTTCCTTGTAGTACCTGGTCACCGAGGCGCATGCCCACAGGCGTCATCGGAACTCGTCTATCGCGGCCCGGATCCTTGCGCTGACGGGCCGCAGGAGGAGCAATCCCCATCCGACGCTGATCGGGGAGTGCCCTGTACCGGTTGATAACCGACCGCGCGGGTGAATCGCATGTCTGCAACCGACGTTCCCGACGACGGGCAAGACGTCCTTCTCGAGATCACGGATCTCCAGAAGTACTTTCCCGTGACCCGGGGAATTGTTTTCAAGCGCACCATCGCTCAAGTTAAAGCGGTCGACGGCGTCAGTCTGTCCGTGCGCAAGGGCGAGACCCTGGGTCTGGTAGGTGAGTCCGGTTGCGGCAAGACCACAATTGGCCGTTGCATTCTGAAATTAGAGAGACCCACCGCCGGGCACATTCGATATTACGGCGAAGATGTGCACGGCCTGGACGCACAATCAACCAAAAAATTTCGCAGAAAAGTGCAGGCGGTTTTCCAGGACCCCTACAGCTCGCTCAATCCGCGCATGAAGGTTGGCGACATCATCACTGAGCCGCTCACTATTCACGGTGTACAGTCCGATCCGGTGGCAATGGATACACGATTGCAGGAACTGCTCGACATCTGCGGTCTACCGAAAATGATGGCGGATCGCTACCCCCACGAGATGAGCGGCGGCCAACGCCAGAGGGTCGGCATCGCGAGAGCGCTGGCGTTGAATCCCGAATTCATCGTCTGTGACGAGGCCGTTTCAGCCTTGGACGTATCCATTCAAGCGCAGGTCATCAACTTGCTCGAGGATTTACGCAAAGAATTCAATCTCACTTATCTCTTCATCGGTCACGACCTGAGCGTCGTCAGGCATCTCTGTCATCGCGTAGTGGTCATGTATCTGGGAAAGATTGTCGAGGTCGCCGACACCGATGAGCTATTCGATAATCCAAAGCATCCTTATACGCGCGCTTTATTGGAATCGGTGCCGGTGCCCGATCCCACGTTGGAGAAGCAACGCGCACACTACACCCTGCCCGGGGAAGTGCCGAGTCCCATCGATCCGCCCGCGGGCTGCGTGTTTCATCCCCGTTGCAGCCTGGCCGTAGCATCTTGCAACCAGGAACGTCCGAGCTTGGAGGAGCTCGGGAGGGGGCATTGGGCGGCCTGCCCGGTAGTCGCCTCACAATCTCAATAACAGTCCCGTCCACCCATTACATCGATACCAGACGGAGGAGAGAGAAAGATGAATAAGAAGCTAAATCCACTCGTGGAGCAGGAGAAACAACGTATCAAGGACGAGTTGGACTATGCCGGTGAATTCGATCCCCGGGATCCTCTTTTCGGATTGAGTCAAGCGGAGCTCAGCGGCCCGACGTTGAAGCGGCGCACAGTGTTGCGGCTCATGGCGGCAGCGGGCACGCTCAGCATGGCGCATCTGCTCCCGGGCGTGGGGCTTGGCCGCGCCGAAGCGGCGGGTAAGTCCGGTGGTGAGCTGGTCTGCGGATGGGCCAATGTCGGAGAAATTCGCACACTCGACCCGGCCCGCATGAACCAGGTGCTCCAGTTTCAGATCACGTCCAACCTTCTGAGCGGACTGATGCACATCGATTCTCAGCTCGTCGCCAGAGGCGACATCGCGGAAAGCTGGACCATCAGCAGTGATGGGCGCGAGTATGTTTTCAAACTGCGTGAAGGCGTCACCTTCCACAACGGTGACAAGTTCACCGCCGCCGACGTCGTGTACACGTACAACCGGTCGAAGGATCCAGACAAGTCGTTCCACTATCGCGTACTGAACAATGTGAAAGACGTGGCCGCCCTTAACGACTTCGAGGTCAAAATCACGTTGGGCAAACCGCAAGCGTCTTTCCTCGGCAAAACCCTGGAGCGCTCGGCTGGCCGCGCCATGACCATCGTGAACCGCCGCGCCATCGAGGAAATGGGTGACACTCAATACGGCCTGACCCCAGTGGGCACGGGCCCGTTCCGGATCACGTTCCACGAACTGGGCCAAGGTGTTGTGCTGGAAAAATTCGACAACTACTACGATCCGGAGCGTCCCAAGCTCGACAAGGTCACAATCAAGCCCATCGTGGACACCGAGCCCCTGGCCGCCGCCATCGAGGCGGGCGACATCCAGCTGGCCGGCGGCGGCGGTGGTATCGCCCCCGAGCTGGTGGAGCGCTTCCAGGCCAACTCCGACTTGGTGGTGGACATTACCCCGGGACCGGGCTTCCAAGCGCTGTGGATAAACCCGTGGTCGGCAGCATTCAAGGTGACGGATTTCAACAAGCCCTTGAGCGAGCTGATGAAGGAAAAAGGATTCAAGGCACGCCTGGCCATCGCAAAGGCCCTGGACCGCGAGCGGCACATCAAGCAGGCACGTTTCGGCCTCGGTGTCCCGGCTTATGGCAGCATCAATCCGGCAATGGGTTTCTTTTTCGATGACACCCTTGGTGAAACGAGCAATCAGCGCTTCGATCTGGAAGAGGCGCGTCGCCTGCTCGCCGAAGCCGGCTACCCGAACGGCGAGGGCTTTCCCAAGCTGACCCTCAAGGCAAGCGTTGCCGTACGCCGAGACGCCCAGGTCGTCGCCAATATCCTCAAGCGTAATCTCAACATCGAAATGTCAATCGAAACCAAGGACACTCCGGTCCTGCTGGATGAGTTTTTGACAATGAACTACGACCTCATGCGCCTCGGAAGCGGTGGCGACTACGATCCGGACGATGCCATCGTAGACTGGATGCAGACCGAATCGAAGTTCAACGCGAGGAAGCGGGACAAGGCCAAATACCCGTTCGGTTACTTCTCGGAGAAGGAGGTCGACGAGTTGATCGGCGCCCAGCTGTTTGAGACCGATCTCGACAAACGCAAGGCGCTTGTGCAGAAAGCAGACCGGCTCACTTCCGACAAGGTTGCCTGCGCGTTCCTGTACCACCCCGTGGACGTGCTGGTATACCGGAAGTCCGTGAACTATCCGAAAGAAAGCCGAATCCCCGGTCTAGTCGATCTGGATCGGGCAACCCTCTCCTGAGGAAGGGAGTCGACGTCACCGGGCGGGCAGCCGAGGACTCGCGCTGCCCGCCCTTCTCACCATGAAACAAAGGATCTAGTCCGGCTATGGGCAGATACATGTTCAAGCGAACCCTGGGCGCGCTGGTCGTCATGTTGGTCGTGGCGACCCTGGTGTTCGTCATGCTGCGCGCGGTGCCGGGTGACCCGTTACAGGCGATGCTCTTCGACGTGGGCGATCCGGCCGTTGCCGATGAGATCAGGCAGAAGTACGGGCTCGACAAGCCCGTTTACGTGCAGTATGCGAAGTGGTTAGGAAGGGTGCTTCAAGGCGATCTCGGCAACTCTATATACGGCAGCCGGGTCGAGGTAACGCGCATCATCAAAGAGGCGCTTCCACGGACCCTCTCCCTGGCAGGACTATCGTTCATCCTCGCCCTGATCATTGCGGTGCCGGCGGGACTCATCTCGGCCATCAAGAAACACTCGGCACTGGATCACACGGTGACGTTTATCGCTTTCCTGGGATTGAGCATGCCCGATTTCTGGCTGGGCATACTGCTCATCATTCTGTTTGCAGCCAATCTGCACTGGCTACCCGCCATCGGCTATGTGCCTCTGTCGGAAGGCTTCTGGCCCTGGTTCTCTCATCTGATTCTCCCGGCCATCGCCGTGGGAACACCGTTTTCGGCTATCGTGGCGCGCATGATTCGCTCCTCGATGCTCGAGGTGCTGAACGCCGAATACATCACTGTAGCGCGAGCCAAAGGCCTGTACGAACGCAAACTGGTGCTCGTGCATGCATTCCCGAACGCACTGATCCCCGTAGTGACTGTGATCGGCATCGCCTTCGCCTTGTTGATGGCCGGAGCGGTCGTGGTGGAGAACGTATTCGCCATCAAGGGACTCGGACGCGTCCTGATACAGGGGATCCTCAATCGCGATTATCCTGTCGTGCAAGGTGCCATCCTCGTGGTCGCCGCCATTTTCGTCTTCACGAATCTACTGGTCGATATCCTCTACACGGTAATCGACCCGCGCATCAGGTATGAATCATGAACGAGTCAACTCCTGGTGCAATTGCCGTCGAGGCATTGGAAGACGCGCGATCGACGCGCCCGCTGTGGTGGTCTTACCTGCTGCGAGACAAGAAAGCCGTTGTCGGCCTGTTCGTTTTCGTCATCCTGAGCCTGTTGGCGGTCTCCGCTGCTATTGTCGCTCCGTATGATCCCAACGGAATGGATTTCGATATGCTGGAGCCGCCGTCGCTGAGACACCCCCTCGGCACCGATGATCTTGGGCGGGATCTCCTGAGTCGACTGATCTACGGTACACAGATCTCTCTGTTCGTCGGTATATCCACGGTCGCCATCGCGCTCGTCATCGGTGGTTTCCTGGGACTCGCCGCCGGTTACTACGGCGGATGGCTCGACAACATCATCATGCGCTACATCGACCTGCAGTGGGCATTCCCAAATTTCATCATCGCCGTGTACCTGGTGGCGGTTTTCGGAGCGGGGTTATGGAATGTCATCATTGCGGTGTCGCTCGCATTCGTCGATGACTTCGCACGAATTGCCCGTGGAATGGTACTCACCATCAAGGAAGAGCAGTACGTTGCAGCGGCGCGCACCAATGGGGCGTCGGACTTCCGCATCATTTGGCGTCATATACTGCCAAACGCGTCGGCGCCGCTCATCGTGCAGGGCACGGTGAGCATCTCCTACGCCATCCTGGCCGAAGCGGGGCTGTCGTTCCTCGGGCTCGGTGTGGAGGTCGATACGCCTACATGGGGGTTGATTCTCAGCGAGGCCAGAAGCTTCATCTCCCGTGCCTGGTGGCTCGGTGTGTTTCCGGGAGTCGCCATCATGATCACCGTCCTCAGCGTGAATTTCCTTGGTGATGCAATGCGCGACATTCTCGATGTGCGCGAAGGAAAAGAGCTTTCACTCTAGGCGATAGTGACCGAAACGAGCGTGCCCTCAGGCACCGATAGGTGGCCTGCGATCCCAAACACCGAGCTCCGCCTCCAGCGCCATTCCCATGTTGAGAATTGTGCCCTCGTCGTAGAGCCGCCCCCACAGCGTGACGCCATGGGGCACCGAGTGACGTTCGCCGGCATCAGAGTCGCCAGACCGTCCCATGGCCCCGATTGGGTTGATGCCGGCACGGGTCGCCCGATGGACGAAGCCGGTACGAAACGTTAGCGAAGGGTGGCCGGTGAAATTGGTCACGAGTTGCATAGGGCCGGCGAAGCTCGGACCGATGATCGCATGCACGTCATCATAGATGGTGGCCATCTCCTGCATCACGATTCTGCGCAAGCGCTCCGCCTGCAGGTAATCCACGGCGGGGATCAAGCGTGCCCTGCGAAACAGGTTGGGCCATGCGTCCTTGTCCTGCCGCACCAGCAGCTGGTCGCGCCCTGACAGGGTCAGCTCCTCGAACGCGGCCGCCGCCTCCGCGTGCAGAATGAGCCACAACGCCTCATAGGGAAGCGGCGGCAGGGTGATCTCGACCAGCTCCATGCCGGCGCGTTCTACCATCTCCACGACAGCAGTATCGAGCGGGTCAGCACCTTCCTCGTCGAGCCAGGCAGGATCGTATCCGACGCGCATGTTTTTGACGTCACCCGTGGCATCGAAATTGAAAGGCATGTCGACGGAGCCGGGGTCCAACCCATCGTGACCGTTCAATGCCGCCAGAACGAGCGCCGCGTCCTCGACGCGCCTGCAAATTGGACCGATCTTGTCGAGGGACCAGCAAAGCGCCATGGCACCATCCCGAGAGACGCGCCCATAGGTAGGCCTGAGTCCGGTGGTACCGCAGCGCATACAGGGTGAAACGATGGAACCGAGTGTTTCAGTGCCGATGGCAAAGCCCGCGAGGCCTGCGGCGACCACGGCAGCGGAGCCTGCGCTGGAGCCGGCCGAGCCCTCACCGGGATTCCAGGGGTTGCGGGTCCGGCCTCCGAACCAGACATCTCCGTAGGCAAGCGCGCCGAGGGTGCTCTTTGCAACCAGCACCGCACCCGCCTCTTTCAGACGCCGCACCACGGCAGCATCTCGACCCGGCACACGATCTCTGTATGGTGTCGCACCCCAAGTGGTGGCGATGCCGGCCGTATCCAGCAGATCCTTGGCGACCCAGGGCACACCATGCAAAGGACCGCGGTAACGACCGGCGGCGAGTTCCTCATCGGCTCGTGCGGCCTGTGTGAGGGCGAGCTCCCCGGTGATCGTCACGACACACTCGAGCTCAGAATTGAAACGCGCGAGCCGGGCGAGATAGATCTCCGTGAGACGGCTGCTGCTCAACGCACCGACGCGCAGCCATTCGCTCAATGAGATCAGGGGCGAAAA
>JAACFO010000138.1 GCA_009937425.1 Gammaproteobacteria bacterium | reverse complement strand
CCCGGCCCTCTCCCCCGGAGGGGGAGAGGGAGTAGAGGAACTGCGTTATTTGTTGACTTGACTTCCCACTAACCGCTCCACAAGCTCCTCGACGCGTTGACTCTCGACGTTTGCGAAGGCCAGGCGCAGATAATCCTCCTGGTCCGGGCCGAAGAAACTGCCGGGCAAGCAAAGGATATGCTCGCGATCAGCTAACCGGCGTGCCACCTGCACCGCCGGCGTGCCGGGGAAAGGGTGACGCACATACGCGAAGTAGGCGCCGGAAGAGATCAACCGATAACTGAGACTCGAGTGTGCAAAGCCCTGGCGCAACGCCTTCATCCGTTCTTCCATGAGCCGCGCCTTGCCGTCGCGCCACCCGTCGAGGTGCGCAAGAGCAAAGATGGCCGCTTCCTGACTGATACGCGGCGGACAGATTGCAATACAGTCAAGTATTTTTTGAACCTCCACCAGTAACCTGCTGCTGCAGGCAATCGCACCGACGCGATAACCCGTCATGCTGTAGGCCTTCGAAAAACTGAACAACTGCACCAAGCCATCGCGGGTGTGTGCGCCGTCAGCCATGAGTGTGTGGGGCGGACCAATGGTTGCGCGAAAATCCTTGTATGTTTCGTCGATGATGAGGGTGATGCCGAGTCTCGAAAGGCGGTCATGGACGGCTTCGATTTCGGCGGCGGCGAATTCGGCGCCGGTTGGATTACAAGGCGACACCAATACCATCGCGCGGGTGCGCGTGGTGATCAATTCTTGAATACGCTCGAGTGGCAGTCGATCGGGTGATTCGGCATCAAAAGGCAGATAAACAGGCTTGATCCCCTGCATCTGTAGCCACATGACATGATTGAAGTAGTAGGGTACGGGCACAATGACCTCGTCCCCGGGGCCGGCCAGTGCCGAGACCGCGACGCAATAAGCCTGATTGCAGCCGGACGTAATGGCGATATTCTCGGCGTCTACGCTGGCTTCATAGCCCACCTCGAGATGCCGGGCCAACGCCGTACGCAATTCCGGCGTCCCCAGAATATCACTGTAAACAGATGTGGCGGGCGCGTGTGCGGCACCTGCCAAGTGATGCATCAGAGATTCGGCCGGTGCGTAGCTGGGAACGGCCTGGGCGAGATCGAGTAACTCCTTGTCGGCGGGGAAGGACCGCCCGCGTATCCACTCTTGCGCCTCGGCAATCGGCGGCGTATTAACGGCGCCGACGAGTGGATTAAAAGGTAGCGTCATCGGCGATCGGGGAATCCGTCGAAAAGCCGGTACACGTAGTCGAGCTTCTTATCCAGCTCCTTGTTATAGAGCTTGTTAATGGTCTTATCTTCTTTTCTCGTCCACTGCGCTGAGCGTGCCGCCATTGCTTTAGCCAGCTGCCAGTGGTGAGTGAATTCCTGGCCTTCCAGATCTTCGATCGCAGAAATCTGCTCGGTACTCAGCCAGTCGCGGTCCAGAGAAGACAACTTTTCAGAGTCCACGTAAACGTGCTTCAACTCCGCATAGTCACGTAGCCCGCGCCCTGACACCGATCCCCCGTATCCCGTCTCATCGACCGCCCGGACAAACGCGCGCGCAGAACGAAATTCACGCCCTTTAAGGGATTCCAACGCAGCCGTATCCACACCCTGCTCGGCAAGCTCCGTGAGCACCGGCGCCGATAGCACGTAGTGAACCTCGCGATAAACCTGCTGATTGAAAACATTCTGCAGGAAAAAAAGCGCTACGAAGCAGACCGCACCCGATATCAACGGCGTCGTCACCCACCCGCCGGCGATACTGCCCACGAGCCTCCAGTCGATGTCACGTCCACCGCGCATTAACCCAAGGCCAACAACCGCGCCGACCACCGCCTGCGAGCTCGACACCGGCACCAGCGGAATCGTCGGCAGGCCAGCGTTCGCCAGAATGTGCTCCAATCCCTGGGATGCAAACAGAAACAACACGATGGAGTGAGCGATGACGACAACCCAGGCTGCCACCGGCGACATGGGCAAAATACCCACACCCACGGTCAGCATGACGCGCTTGGAATAGGTGAACACGCCCACTGCAATCGCGATGGCTCCGATGAGAAACAGTTGCTGAATCGAGGTGAGGGTGAGCAAGCCAGCCACGGAGAAGCCCGTAAACGGTGACACATCCACGAATACGCCCATGACGTTGGCGATATTATTAGCGCCGAGACTGTAAGCGCCGAAGGCTCCAGCAAAAACGAGTGCAGTACGCGTATACGCGTCTAGTCTCAGCAAGTGCAGCCGGGCGCAACGCAACACGTATGACACCAGCTTCAACAGCGGCACCGCGATCAGGCCCGCGAGCACCGGGCAGGCGATCCAGGTGGCGACAATCTTGATCAAAGTATGGCTGTCCGTGATGGAACCGCTGAATAGATTCCATCCAATGATGGCGCCGACGATGGCCTGGCTGGTGGACACCGGCAGTCCCCATTTGGTCATTACGTAGACAGTGCCAGCCGCGGACAATGCGGCCATGAAGGATCCGGCAAGTGCATTAACCGAGCCCAGTGCCCCGAGCGTGTGGGCCGCGCCTGCGCCGCTGATGACGGCTCCGAGCACCACGAATATGCTGCAAACAACGGCCGCGGTTCCGAAACGAACCATCCGGGTACCAACGGCGGTACCAAATACATTGGCAGCGTCGTTGGCACCCAATGACCAGCCGAGCAGCAAGCCGCTGGTGAGAAAAAACAGTACCGTCAGATCCATACTATCGGTGGAAATTATTCAGAGGGGCGCGTGGATGATCAGGCCGGCGCAGGACAGACTAAACGCGTCTTTTGATTGTATAAATTTGTAGTGCATCGGCGACGTCCTCCGCCGAGTTCGCGAGCTCATCGATCCGCTCGACGAAGTAACGCAAGTGCATTTTGCGCTCCAGGGGCAACGCGGATGAAAAAATCGCTCGCTGCAATTTCGTACCGGTCTTGTCCGCTTCGGTTTCCAGAAAAATGGTCTTGCTGCTGTGATCGCGTACTGCGTCGATATCCCTGAAAAATGCGCGCGCGGCCAGCACGACCGAATCGACGCAACTAACCACTGTCTCGGTGAGTTCTATGAAGCCAGAGTGAAACTCGTCGGGAATATCCGGTGACTGGATGGAAATACGGAATAAATCCCCCTCGTACACGTTGATGAGATGATCCATGCTTTCCAGAAGAGCCAGAACGTCGGCACGCAAATCGGGGATCAGCGTACGAACATAAAGCTCCGCTTCAACAGCGCGGCGCAAATCGTCGCCGCGGCGCTCTATGTTCGCCGCCTGGTTGAGAAAATTATTGAACTCCTCGCTGGGCCCCTGATTGAGGTATACGCGAATGGCGCGGTCGAAAACCATCCCCGACTCCGACACCTTATCGAGAAATTCGTCAATCTGATTCTCCAGCGAGCGCGTGCCGCTGAACAAATGCGAGACTTTCTTTTGTAAATACATTCTAAAAGTCCAAAAGTAACGGAATCATCCACAAGACTCCGATTATGCGCAGTCCCCGGGGATCACAGCCCCGACACGACTCACGCGGTGGCCGGATTGGATTGCTTCGGGCCGCAGTGCGTGACACCCATCCGCACCAGCGTTTCGCGCACGGCATCCAGCGCCATGCGCATCTCTTGTTCACCGAGCCGCCCGATGCAGCCGATGCGAAAACTGTCGGCCACGGTGAGTTTTCCAGGGTAAATGACGAAGCCGCGCTCGCCAAGATAATCATAAAATGTTTGAAACACAAACGACGGGTCAGCCGGCATGTGAAAGGTTACAATGATTGGTGCCTGGAGTTCGTCGGGCAACAATGTCTCGAATCCCAACTCACGCATCCCATCCACCAGGATCTTGCAATTGTGCCGGTAGCGAGCACCACGGCCGGACACCCCGCCCTCTTCTTCATGTTCTCTGAGCGCTTGTTCGAAAGCCACGATGACGTGAGTTGGTGGGGTAAAACGCCATTGTGCGTTTTTCTCCATGGCTTGCCACTGATCATATAAATCCAATGTCAGTGATGCCGCGTTGCCCTTGCAATCCTCGAGTAGCGATTCCCGGATGATGGCAAAGCCGACGCCAGGTACGCCCTCGATACACTTATTCGAAGAGGCAACGACGGCATCGAAAGGAACTTCACGGGCATCCATCGGAATGGCTCCGAAAGCACTCATTGCATCGACGATCAGCTTACGCCCATGACGTACGGTGACTTCGGCAATGTCGGCTACCGGATTCAGAATTCCCGAAGTCGTCTCGCAATGCACGACGAATACGTGGCTGAGTTCGGAGTCGTCGGTGAGCGCCGCGTCCACGGCAGCCGCGTCGTTGGGTACGTCCTCGGGTGTTTGCAGAATGCTGTACCGACGCTCGTAATAGTCGCAGATCCTCGCAATGCGCTGTCCGTAGGCACCATTGACGAGTATAAGAGCCTTGGCGTCACGGGGCAGAAGCGTCCCCACGGTTGCCTCGACGACGAAAGTTCCGCTGCCCTGCAGGGGTACGCATACGTGAGTACCCTCACCACCCGCGAGTGCAACCAGGCGATCCCGCACTCGCTGATTAATGGCGATAAAATTCTTATCCCGCGAGCCCCAGTCGTGCAGCATCGCTTCTTTCACACTGTATGACGTCGTAAGCGGGCCTGGCGTCAACAACCACGGATCGTGCGCTCGGCTGGTCATTTCACATCATTCCACAATCGGCAGCGGTGATAGACGATTTCGAACCGATAACTATGCCGGATTTCCGGAATGACATCCAGAATTGAGTCTCGGATCCGCGGCAAGGTCACCTGCAGCCATGCTCTCTATCACCTGAATATTGCGCGCTATCAGGCCGAGTGCATGTTCGACGTCCGTAATCTCATAACTTCCCCAGTGCCACGGCCCGCTCCACAGCGCTGCCGGTGCCGCAGGAAATTTTCGGTAATCACAGATCAAGTAGTCCGGCGCGATGGCATCGGCGAGGTGGTGAGAATCGTCATCATAGTAGTTGAGTATCCACCCGGTGGCGCCTGCACCCAGCCGGCGGGCCGCCATGACCGCGCGCTCGACGAAGGAAATCACCACGCATCGCTCGAGCACCGGCGCCAGCACCCGGCTAACCAGATCCACCGTCTCATCGACGCCGTGGGCTTCAGCACTCTCACGTTTGATTTCCACGAAAGCACGTACCTGCGGCCAATCCTGTAGCAGGGCGACGATATCGGCCAGCGCGGGCAACGGCTCGCCGTCAAATCGCGTGCCGAAACGGGCCGGCTCATGAACACTTATCGCCGCCAGCTCAGCGATCGTCAGGCTCGATACGCGCCCGGGATGGCCGGCGGTCCGTTCGAGACTGGTGTCGTGGATCACCACCGGGACGTGGTCGGCACTCAGCTGGACGTCGAATTCCACGCAAGGCACACCGGCCCTGAGGGCCGCCTCGATACCCACGCGGCTGTTCTCGGGATAGCGGCTGGCCCAGCCGCGATGCGCCAGGAGAACAGGTGGGCTCATGGAGCCGCGCAATCACTGAGGTCGACAGGCGCCACAGCGGTAAATTTAGCATAGTCGCCGGTGAAATCAGGAACGCGGGCGGAGAGCGGGACGTAGTCTGTGACGCAAAAACTCCTCAGCGCACTGCAAGCAAGGCGTCGGCCAGCTCGACAAAGCCTTTTCCGGATCGCTCATTGCAGATATAGGCTGGACCGGCGCCCAACTGTTCGTCGAAGTCCCTGACATTGGCAACGCCTACCGAGGACGGGAAGTACTTGAACATCGGGACATCGTTCGGAGAATCACCGACGAACACGAAACGTTCCTTGTCCACATCCAGATCGATACCGAAGCACTCGCGCATCAGAATTTTCGTCATACCGAGCTTGTCATAGGAACCGAACCAGCCGTTGACGTGGATGGAACTTACTTTGGCGGTTGCGCCGGCGGCTTCGAAGATCGCGACGATCCGCGCAACGGCGGACCGGGGCAGCCGCTCCACGTCCTCACAAAAATCGATGGCGAGATCGGTTTCACGATAATGCTGATCGGAAGCGACAGCACTTCCGGGTACTTCCGCGAGTACTGATTGTTTTACATTTTCCAGCCGTGTCCTCGTCTCGCGGCGTTCCTCATCGCTGGAAAGAAACCGCCTGTGCATCGTGCGCCGCAGGCGGTCGTAGCGAAAGTAAAATGCGCCGTTCTCTCCCACCACCCCCGCCACCGGCCACATCCGGGCGATGTGGTCACACCACCCCGCAGGCCGACCCGTGATCGGTATCGTGAGCAATCCTGCTGCTGCCAGATTTTCAAGCGCGGCATAAGCAGCGGCGGTCAGGCTGCCATCGGTGGTCAGGGTGTCATCGATATCCAGAAACACACCCCGCACTTCGCGGCGCGCGGCAGCGCTGAATGCACTAAGCGGTTTCATCGATAAGCTTCCACGGTGCATGTGGACAGGCGCGCAGCAGGTCGTGCAACATGCGGCATCAACATTCCTGCGTTTTCATCCACGATAAGCTCTCCAGCTCTCCTCAGAATCTGAACCATGCCTGATTTGCCACCCGAGACCCTCGACCTGCTCATTATAGGAGGAGGCATCAACGGAGTTGGAATTGCCCGCGATGCCTCCGGGCGCGACCTGCGTGTCGCCTTGTGCGAAATGGGCGATCTGGCCGGCGCCACATCCTCATCGAGCAGCAAACTCATTCACGGAGGCCTGCGTTATCTGGAACACTTCGAGTTCAGGCTGGTGCGCGAGGCCCTGGCGGAACGAGAAGTGCTGCTGAAAATCGCGCCCCACACAGTGCGCCCGATGCGCTTCATAATACCCCACGTGCCCGCGCTTCGGCCGGCGTGGATGGTGCGACTCGGGTTGTTTCTCTACGATCATCTGAGCCGGCGCGTGACGCTGCCGGATTCGCAAAGTCTCGATTTGACCGCCGGCGTCTGGGGCGCGGATTTCAAGCCGGGCTTGCGGCGCGGCTTCGCCTACTCCGACTGCTGGGTCGACGATGCGCGCCTGGTCGTGCTGAATGCACGGGACGCCGCCGATCGCGGCGCGCGCGTACTCACACGCACGCGCTTCAAATCGGCCACCCCGTCCGGCTCCACCTGGCGTGTCGTTCTGGAGGACACCCTGGATGGCGGACATACCGAGATTCAAGCACGCGTCCTGGTGAACGCCACCGGACCGTGGTTGACGCGGACCCTGGAGGCCGTGCCCGGCGCCGAGCAGCGCCATCGCATCCGACTGGTCAAGGGAAGCCACATCGTCGTGCCCCGGCTCTACCCTGGCGATCATGCATTGATCCTGCAGAACGACGACCAGCGCGTGGTTTTCGTCATTCCCTTCGAAGATGACTATTCCCTCATCGGAACCACCGATGTGGTGGTCGGCGACGAGCCCGGATTGGCGGCCATCAGCAATGACGAGGTCGACTACCTGTGCCGGGCCGTCAACCGTTACCTGACAAAAGAATCCACCGCGGATGACGTGGTCTGGAGCTTCGCGGGTGTGCGCCCACTGTTCGACGACGGCGCCAGCAAGGCGTCCGAAGTGTCCCGTGACTATGCGCTGGAGCTCGACAGGCACGACGGGAGACCGCCGCTGCTCAGCATTTACGGCGGTAAGCTCACTACCTACCGGAAACTGGCGGAACGCGCACTCGACATGTTGACGCCCGTATTTCCATCCATGGGGCCACCATGGACAGCCGAGGGGGCGTTGCCCGGCGGCACGCTTCCCGAAGGCGGTGTCGACGCCCTGGTCGAGCAGCTACGCGACGGCTATCCGGCCCTGGATAGAGAACTGCTCCGGCAGCTCGCCCGGCGCCACGGAAGCCTTGCTACCGAAGTGCTTGCCGGCACCCGCCAGGGGGCCGGCACCGGTCAGCACTTCGGTGCTGATCTCTATGCCTTCGAGGTGGATTATTTCGTGCGCAAGGAGTGGGCACTGACTGCCGAGGATGTTCTTTGGCGGCGAACCAAATCGGGTTTGCGCCTTGACGGGGCCGCGGCAAACGCCCTGGCCGCTTATTTGCAGCAGGATGCGACGCGCCGCGGCTAAGCCGCGCAGGCCGGCCTGGCGCCGGTCACTCGCCGGCGCCGGTCCATTCTTCGAAGCTGTCGCGGGTAATTTCTGCGAGCTTCGCCAGATCGCCTTGCCGACGGATCATCCGTCCATCGCTCACACCCACCAGATAAACGTGGATCGCGGCACCGGCCCCGGGCCGGGGCTCGTAGCCATAAACCAACACAGCATCGGCGCCCAGGGTCTGCCCGATGTCACGGATTGCCCCCATGCGGGGCTCTTTGCTGACCGCATCGCCACTCCACAAGTCTCCGGCTTCGTTCACCGATGTGTGATCGAAGCCCGGCTGATAATAGGAGTAGATCATCTGCAATGACGCCTGACTGCGGAGAAAATTGTGCACGAACTCACTGAGCTCCACGCTGACATCGGCCCCCTCCGCGGCAGCTTGAGCGCTCTGGCGGCCCCAGAAAGGCAACACCGCCACGCGCCGTGGCGCGACAACGGCAGAGCCGGGAGGCGTAGCGGAGGCCGGAGCCGCAGCAGATGACCGAGACGCCGCGGCCGCCTCCAGCATAGTACGCGCCAGCGCAACCCCCTTGTCTTCGGGCCGCACGCCGCTGGCGCTGTCGAGATAGCGCTTCGCCTTCTCGAGTTCGCCGTTGCTCAACGCCGTATTGGCCAGGGTCACGTAGCGGATGACGATGACTTCCAATCCGCGCACCGCGTTTTCATTGTCCGGCTCCATGATCAACACTTGCTGGTAACGCTCGAAGGCGTTGTTACCGGTGGGCGCCGTCAGGCGCAACGACTCCACATCGGCCGCGGCGGCGCGCAACAACTCCCCGATTTCGTCATCCCGGACCGAGCTTGGCGGCGACACCACGATACGGGTGATGGGAGGCTGGTCGGGCACGCTCAGTTTCTGCATGAAATACCACAAACCGATGCCGCCCAGGGCAAGCACCACACCCGTACCCAGCCACGCGTAGCGGGTAACACGCCGCAGCCCTATCTTGTCTTGACCGCGCAAACCGGTCAGCTTGCTCGACGACTTTGCGCTTTGACGCGACTCCCACTCGGCCCAGGCGAGATTCGCATTGGAGATACCGTGCATGTCCGGCAGCTCGCCACCCTCGGGAAACATGTCGCGCCAGGCGGCGACATCCTGGGGTCGATCATGGACATGGAATTGCATGGCCGCGTCGATGGCCTCCAGGAAGCGCTGAGAGTACTGCCCTGCACCCACTTCGGTGGCCGGCTTGAGGGGATCCGAGGTTTTGTCCAGTACCGCATTCACGCGGGTCAGCGCGTCCACCGGACCTTCACCGCTGATTACCCTGTAGAGCGTTCCGGCGAGAGAATAGATGTCGGTCCACGGTCCCTGTTTAGCGCTGTGCCGCTCGTCCTGGTACTGCTCGAAGGGCGCGTAGCCTGGCGTCACCAGGGTCGTCAAGGTCGGGCCGTCGCCCCCATACGATTCCCGGGCGGAACCGAAGTCCAGGAGCACGGGCGAACCGTCTTTGCGCAGGAGCACGTTCTCCGGCTTGATGTCGCGGTGAATGAAGCCACCGCTGTGCACCAATTCGAGCCCGTCCAGCAACGGGTGAACGATGCCCAGCAGCTGCGCCTCGCCAAGCGCCAGCCCCGCGTCGACGGCCTGCTCGAGATTCACGCCGCGTTCGTACTCCATGACCATGTAGGCGGTGCCGTTGGCTTCGAACACACTGAATACGGTGACGATGTTGGGATGTTTGAACTTTGCCAGCGTGCGGGCCTCGCGCACGAAGCGCTCCAAGCCCCAGTCGAAGATAGACGAGCGGCCTTCCGACACCGGGTGCACAGTGCTTTCGCCGGAACGCACCGCCAGATTAGTCGGCAGGTACTCCTTGATGGCGACCAGGTGATCCAGATTGGTGTCTTTGGCCAGGTAGGTAATGCCGAAACCGCCCTGCCCCACCACGGCACGGATCTCGTACCAGTGGACCTGGTGTCCCACCGGGAGAGCGACCTGGGTTCGGTTGGTAACGGTCAATGGCTGCGGACTCGGTTACAAATGGCCAAAGAAAAAGCATAGCACGCGAACATTTGCCACCCCGAGCATCCGGTCGGGGCCGCCGGCGGGCGCAAATCGCTGTAAGCTGCTGGCTGGCGGCGCCCCCT
>JAACFO010000315.1 GCA_009937425.1 Gammaproteobacteria bacterium | reverse complement strand
CGCTAAGCAGACGTGGTTCGAGGTCACTCCCGACTTCTGGTTTTGACCCAGAGCCGACATTGCTGATTCTGGATCTGTCACTAGATTAGTGCCAATGCTGTCAAATCTTGAACACTCCACAAAAATGAACGTCAAGGACGGGAAACCTTGTTGAGACAATGCAATTGGCGAGGAGCCAGGCGTCTAATTGCCGCCGCGCTGTTCGGCGCTCTGACAACTAGCTGCTCGTCTGATGCACACGCTCCCATGAGCACCGCCTCCCGCTTTGAAGTAGAGCGTTATCTCGGCCGATGGCATCAGGTGGCCGCAATTCCCGCCTGGTTTCAAAGCGACTGTGTGGCGAATGTGGCGGCGGACTACGCAATGGGGGGAGACGGTTTGTTAGAGGTCGTGAACTCCTGTGAAATGGCTGAAGGAACGCGCAAAAAAGCGGATGCTCGGGCGCGGTTTCTGAACGATCCTTCGGACGGTAGGCTGGAGGTAACCTTCGTCGAGGTGTTGGGTCTTTGGGTCTGGCCAGCAGCCGGCGACTACTGGATCATTGGCCTCGATCCCGAATATCGATGGGCCGTCGTTGGGCAGCCGTCTCGAAAGTTTGCCTGGATCTTGGCCCGCTCTCGCACTCTCGACGCACAGACGCTCGGGCACATTCAACACATCTTGGAGAGAGAAGCCTATGACACCTGCGACCTTCTTCTGACCCCACCGAACCAGCACGGGCGGCTCTGTGATGTGACGATGTAATAGATCACACATAGCATCCCACGCATCCGCCAGCGAGACCACAAGACGACTGCAAAAGGGGGACGTCCATTGCCAAGTATGAGCCCGAAGTTGGGCATCGATCCTGCTGCGGTGATCGAGGCCGCAGCAGAAAGCATATTGATCACGACCACCGATCTCGACGATCCCGGTCCTTCAATCGTTTACGTAAACCCGGCTTTCGAGAGGATGACCGGATGGTCTAGGGAAGAGGTAGTCGGTAAATCGCCCAGGATACTGCAGGGCCCTAACACAGATCTTCGGATCTTCAGCGATCTAAGAGAAAAGCTTCACGCCCGCCAAACTTGGGAGGGCCAAACCGTCAACTATAGGAAGGATGGTTCAGAGTTTTGGATGGAATGGTCCATTGTGCCACTGAAGAATGAACGCGGTGAGGTCTATCATTATGTTGCAGTCCAGCGCGATGTCTCGCCCCGTATAGAGGCCGAGCAACGGCTTCAAGAGGCTCAGGCTGCCGAACGCGCCGCCGAACGAGCGCGGGCCAATCTGGCACGGTATTTTTCACCGAAACTTGTCGAGACCTTGGCCGCGAAGGATCAACCGCTTGGTGCGGTACGGCGGCAAAACTTGGCGGTGCTTTTCGCCGATGTTGTCGGCTTTACACGGCTATCTGAAATCCTTGATCCAGAGGAGGTGATGGAGATCTTGCGCGACATTCATAGCTGGATGGAGAAGGCGATTTTCAGGCACGATGGCTCGATCGAAGGCTACATAGGCGATGCGGTCCTGGCCATCTTCGGATTTCCCGAGACCGGAGGGAAAGATGCGAGCAATGCCCTGTCCTGCACCTACGATCTGCTGATAGCTGCGCAACATTGGAATCAAGGGAGAACGAGTAAAGGTTTAGCGCCCATCCACATTGGTATCGGGCTGCACTACGGACCGGTCGTCCTTGGCGATGTCGGAACCGAGGAATACGTGGATTTCACCGTGATCGGAGACACAGTGAATACCGCAAGCCGACTGCAGCAGGCTACCCGCTCACTCCGATGCGATCTCGTCGTCGGCCAGGAGCTGGTGAACGCGATCAAAGACGAGAACGAGAGAGAAGATACCACAAATTTGTTAGAGCGACTGCAGCCGCGCGGTGATTTGGCGATCCGTGGGCGAACGCAAGCGGTTGGTATATGGACTTTGACCTTGGAATCCACGGCAACCTGAGCGGTGCGCAAACATGTACGAGATTGGCGATACGGTAGTTGTAAACGACTGCATGCAGCAAAATTACGAGTACCGGATCGTTGCACCAACTGGCGAGGACTTCATGCTGGGCTTTAGCCCGCGGTTTCCGCCGGCGGAGATGCTGGCCATGGGTGTTTTCGAAGGCAAATACTGCAACGACTGCCGCGGCGAGTTTCCGGGCGCGTGGTTTGCCAAGGCCCGCATCAGTGAACGACCGGAACCAGCGCTTAACTATTTTGGGGTCAAGAGCCGAAAACCGCTTTCCTATTGGAACGAGAAAGGCTGGATCATCGGTCCCGATCCGAGGGGGTGGTTCCAATGGTATTGCCGATATTACCTGGGCCGGCGACTACCAGAAATTGATGCCCTGCAGGTCAAGCGATGGCGCAGCTTTGCGCGGCACGCCGGACAAATTCGCGCCAACTGTGCGTCCGGAGATATCTTTTGCCGGCCGAGACAGAGGCAGGCGCTTCTGCAATGGTCGCACGATCCCTTCATTTGAACACCTGTTCAGGACGCAGGAAGACCACTTTTATGCGGTGTACGGCTCCCATCCAACGGCCCCCCAATGTCCGGATATGGCTATCAG
>JAACFO010000137.1 GCA_009937425.1 Gammaproteobacteria bacterium | reverse complement strand
CAAAGCCACCGTAGATACTGCCCATGGCACCGTCGTCGCCGAAATCCGCGGCGAGGCTGCGCCCCGGCTGGCGAGCGCCACTGAGCTCCGTATCCAGAGAGGCGAAGCCAATCTGTCCACCGAGATAGCCCCCGGAGAAGTCCATTCGGGGCGCGGACTCACTCTTCGACGCATTGCCGCCCGCCGCGCTCGGCCCACGGTAGCCAAGCCCGAGCCGGACACTGCTGGTATTGTTCGCGAAGTTGTCGACCACATCGTAATCCGCGTACGAGCCATAACGGTAGTCGAGGCGGAAGAACAGGCCGTCGTCCAACGGCATTTCCGCGCCGATACCGGCGTTGAAGCCGAGCACGTGCTCGCTCTGCTGCTCAGTGGCGCCTGCGCCGACATACGCCGTCTCGAAATTCGTCATCATGGTGCCGAAGCGACCGTAGAGCATCGATCCCGTAGCCAGCCGGTAGCCGAACAATGGACCGACGCCCAGCGTGGTGCCTTTTTCCACCGAGAATTCTCGGCCCCCGGGAGCGTTGGCGTGCTCCCAGCGCGCATTGCTACCTTCACCCTCGAGCTCGAGACCCAGATACCAGCGGCCGAAGGCAGTACCGAACCCGCCGAACAGACCAGCGTCTGCGCCGAGGCCGGCGAAGTCGGCAGTCAGGCTTCCCGATCCCCCGCGGGTGCCTGCCAGCTCCGTGCCGAGGTGGGTCAGACCGAGCTGAGCACCCCCGTATAACTCTGCTGGGCCGGTCTCCACAGGCTGCCCGAAGATTTGGCCCGTGCCGGAAGTGTGAACAGGCTGGGCCTGGGCTCCGACCCGCACGAAGAGCACGTTCTTCTGGTAATCCTCCCTGGGCAGAGTGGAATCGCGCTGGGCGTAGGTGTAGTCCAGGCCAAGAAACAAATTGGCCGTCAAGTAATAACGCAATCCGGCGGCAACAGCTGTCACGCGGTCCACACGACTGTTGCCCTGATAGTCATCGACGAAATAGGACGCATCGGCGCTCAGAAGCAGGTCATGACGCATGGCGTGCTCCAAGCCCAGCCCGCCGCCGCTGCTCACGAAGCTGGAGGCGCCCGTCTGGGTCGTTTCGCGCACGCTTCGATCAATGAAACCACTGATGCGGGTTCTCGGAGTCATCAGCCAGCTCAGGCGCCCGCCGAAATCCGGGATCGACACGTCGGACAGCGATGGGTCCGTATAGTCCTGCTCGAGATAGCCGACATGGAACTCCGTATCCAGGCGGCTGTTGGGCGTGTAGCGGTAGCCGAGACCAGCCGCATAGCCGTCTGAGCTACGAGCATGACCAAAATCGTCCTCGGGGAGACGGTAATCCCGCCTGTTGTAGGATCCCTGGACGAAAATCTCGTCGTTGGGGCTCAACCAGTACCCCGCCCGGCCCCCGGCCGTGTACACGTCCCGGTCCCGATCGTCGTTGTTGATGATTCCCACGCTGGACGGCACGTCATCGAAATCGAGCTGCTCGAACGTCCCCCCTAGGCGGGTAGTCACGCGGCCGAACCGCTTGTAGAGCCCTGCGAACGCCTGTCCGCTGGTGAAGGGCGTCGGGAAGAGACCGTTTACATCGTCGGGCGACTGACGTGACTCGTGGTCTTGGCGAAAGCTGCCGCCTCCGAAGATCTCGAAGTCCGGGACGAAAGCGTAGCTGCCTTCTCCGCCGACACTGTAGTTGTTGTAGTCCTCACTATCGAAGCGGGCGTGTCGCACCAGATCGGCAGTACCAAAAAGTTCGAGCTCGTAGCGCTCGCCGCTCGCTCTGGCGGTCAGGCTGGGCGAAACAACAGACAGATAATCTGAGTCCTTGAAATTCCGGGTCGCAAATACATTGTCGACATATCCTCCCGATACGGTGATACCAGGGTCGATAATGAGCGAGCCAATGCGGAAAGGTGTTTGCTCCTCCACTTGCGTGGGAGCTGCCTGGGTGGTGTTCTCATCGTAGATTTCCATAACTGGAGCCACGAGTTCGGCGCCAGGTACCGCTGGAGATCCCATGGACGAAAAACCGGGTGAGGGTGTGATCGCTTCTTGGGCAACGGCAGGTGGCCCGAGAATGAGAGTCAGGAGAGCACCCCGAAGAGTGAAGCTAATCAGACAATATCTGTGCGCTCGCAAATCACCGCTCATTGCTGGTCATAAGCCGCTCTTTCTCGAGTAGTCTTGGGCTACATAGTTTTCGAATTGCTATTCAAAGAATATCCATGCCCAGAGCCATCAACGGTGATATCGATCAACTCCTCTGGTGGTTACTCGAGCATCGGCATGATCGCGCTGGCAGGGATCATCGTACGCAACTCCATCCTGCTGGTGGACTTCATCCAACAGGAGCGGCAAGCCGGACGCAGCCTGGAACAGGCGGTGATCGACGCCGCCGCAATCCGCGCCCGACCCATCGTGCTCACGGCGCTGGCCGCCATGCTCGGTGCTTTTTTCATTCTCACCGACCCCATCTTCAGTGGTTTGGCTATCTCGCTGATATTCGGCATCTTCGTCTCGACGATCCTCACTCTCGTGGTAATCCCCGTGGTCTACTACGCCTACAACTACAGGAATGTGAACGCGGAGCCGGAGGAGAAATAGGGGTCAGAGACCCTTTTCCAGAAATAGGGGTTTGACCCCTATTTCTCTAGGCCGACATGGCGAAGCGTTCGTGGATCAGGGCGGTGCAGAGGATTCGTTGGATGAGGCCTTCGGCGGCGAAGCGATCCTCGGGGGGGAGGGTTGGCAACTCGTCGAGCAGGGCCCGTGAGGCGGCTGGGTCGAAGACCGGTTGGTTGTCCAGCGCGGCCGATGCGAAGACGTCAGCGAACAACGCGCGCATGGGATCGTCGTCGTGCTGCGCGGGCGGTGTCGTGAATGGATGCTTCTCGCGGTTGTAAACGGGGTCGATGATGACGTCCCGGGTGGCTTCGCGCAGCACGTGTTTCTCGCGCATGCCCTTGACCTTCATCTGGATGGGAATGCCGGCGGCGAACTCCGCGACCTTGTGATCGAGAAAGGGCACGCGCCCTTCTATGGAGTGCGCCATTTCCATGCGGTCACCGAGAAAGGTGAGGATGAAATTGTGCAGCATGGTGTGCGACCAAAGGTACAGGGACTGATTGAGTGGATCGCGACCCCGTATACGCTCGCTCAAAGGTAAACGGCTGAGAGTCAGCTCGTAGGGATTGATGCCGGTCATGTCACCCATGAAGTCATCGCGCATCAGTCGCGTAGTGCGGGTGCCCATGTCCGCAAAGACCTCAATCCAGGAAGGCACCCACCCCAGCCGACGGGAGACAGTGTCCAGTTCGGCAGCGGGTTCAGCGTCCGAAGTCAGCAGGCCGCGGGTCGCCTGGTTCGATGCATCCATCTCGGCCAACAGGCGTTCAACCACCTCCCGATCCTGGCCTTCGCTGTTGTACAGCAGGACGTCTCGCCGAAATGGCGGGTAGCCGCCCAGCATCTCGTCGGCCCCTTCTCCGGTAAAGACCACTTTGATTCCGGCGTCGCGAACGGCGCGACTGAGCAGAAACTTCGCGACACCGTGGCCGTTGCTGAATATTGTTTCCGCATGCCATATGGCATCGCCATAAGAATCCGCGAGATCCTGTGATGTAATCGGCACCGGATGATAAGCAGCACCCGAATACTTCGCCTGCTGTTGTGCCAACGCGGACTCGTCGTAGAGTGCGTCTTCGAAAGTGAGGGTATAGGCCCGTATCGGCCGATGGAGTTCCTGCTGTGCCAGGCCGAGAACCGCACAGGAGTCGATGCCGCCACTCAAGTAAGAGGCCACTTCCACATCGGCAATCAGCCGTTCGCGCACCGCATCGCTGAGTACGTCTCGAAAGCCGGTGACGATCTCCGCGTCGCTTCGGTCATCGTCGGCCAGTGCGCTGGCAGTGGGAAAGCGCGAATCCCAGTAGGGATAAACGGCCACGTGACCGCGCTGTGCGATGGCGTAGTGACCGGGCGGAACGGCGAAAATCCCCGCGAACAGCGTTCGTTCCGCGGGCCGGAACAAAAATGCCTCCTGGAAGGCCGATTCGCGGTCCCAGCGGGCCGGCACGCCCATCGCCAGCAGCGCCTTGATCTCCGAGGCGAACAGCACGTTTCCCTGGTGCACCGTGTAAAAGAGCGGCTTGATGCCGAAGCGATCGCGAATGGCGATCATCGCGTTGTTACGACGATCGGCTATGACCGCCGCGTACTCGCCGCGCAGATTATCGACAGCACCCATGCCCTCACGCTGATAAAGATGCAGGAGAATTTCGCTGTCGGAATCGGTTGAGAAATGGAAACCATCGTTGCGCAATCGGTCGCGAATTGCCTGGTAGCCGTAGAACTCGCCGTTCACCACTATCCGCACATCGCCGTCGCGGTTGGAAATGGGTTGTGTGCCGTTGTCCAGCCCGATGATCGACAGCCGGGTGTGGCCGAGAAACCAGCGGCCGTCGTCGCAGACCCACTTGCTGGTGAAATCGGGCCCGCGGTGAGAAAGGCTGGAAAGCGCCCTGTCGATGTGTTCCGGATTGACGGGACCATCGAACAATCCGGCTAAGACACCACACATATCAGATTCCTCCGCTACGATCCTTCGGGCCAGCCCCGCAATTACTGCAACCGTGTCTCTTCAATCAGCGAGACGACCTCTCTGGTGAGGGCGGCGGTGCCCTGATCGCCGCCGAACTCCATGGGTCGGAGGCGATTGGCTTCGAAGCCTGACTGGATTGCGGAATCGATTAACAACCCAGCATCGGCCAGAACCTGAAGCCCGGAGCGTTCGGCCAGATAATCGAGCATTAACGCGCCGCTCAAGATCGACGCCAGAGGATTCGCCTTGTCCTGGCCCATGATGTCCGGGGCGCTGCCGTGGGCGGATTGGAACAATCCGTGGGCGTCACCGATTTCCGCACAGGACGCCATCCCCATACCACCCACGAGACCACCCCCCAGGTCGGAGAGGATGTCACCGAACATGTTTTCCATTACCAGCACGTCGAATTCCCAGGGTTTGCGGATCAGATCCAGGGCCTGGGCGTCCACATGATTATAAGAATGGCCTATGTCTGGAAAAGCCTCGGCGCGCTCATCGAATATCTTTCGAAAGAAGGCCATGGAGTGAAACACGTTGGCCTTGTCGACACAGGTCACATGCCCTTTGCCGCCCCGCGCCTTTCTCTTGCGGGCGAGACGAAAGGCGAAATCGTGCAGCTTTTCCGTGGTGGCACGGGTGATACGAAGGGTTTCACGCACCTCTTCGTCACCGATGACCTGGCTGCGATTGTGCGTGGCCGCGGAATAAAAAAGTCCCTCGGTGGATTCGCGCAAGATCACCAGGTCGATACCGGCGGCCCGCTCATCCGCGAGGCGTTGGGGTGCGTTGGGGTAGGCTTTGACAGGGCGTACGCCGGCATAGAGTTGACATGATTCTCTTAGACGCAGGTGCGGGGCTATCTCCGTGCCATCCTCGTGACGCACGCTGGGAAGGCCGATGGCGCCCAGGAATATGGCGTCTGCGGCTTGGGCTGCATCTTCCGCGCCCGGCGCCATGTCGCGGCCGTTTGCTTGAAAGTAGCCCGCGCCGGCATCCAAAAACTCGTAACCGAGGGATAAATTGCCGACCCGCCGCTGCGCCGCCTCTATGACGGCGAGGGCTGCATCGGTCACGTCCACACCGATGCCGTCGCCCTTGATGACGGCGATGCGGAATTGTCCGTTTTTCACTTCAAACTACCAGCCGATGGCGCGGCTCCAGCGTCGTGGGTCGGCGCCGGCTTCCAGCTGACCGCTGCCCACATTCTTTTTCACTGCGCACAGCCCCGCTACCGAGTGGGTCCACTCATCCAGACGGTCCACCCGGTGACCACGGGCGGCCAATTGCTCGCTGACGGATTCGTCGATGCGCGCTTCCACCGTGACGCGTCCAGGTTCCGCGTCGTGGGGAGCGAAGCTGCTGGGGTGGGAGTGCGTCATCAGGCGCGGTGACTCGATGGCATCCTGTATGGGCATTTGGAAAGCCAGATGATTGAGCAACAACTGCAGGTTTGCCTGTACCTGCGCGTCTCCCCCGGGGGTTCCGAAGGGCATGATCCATCGCCCGGGCGCCTGCGCAAAACACGGGTTGGGGGTTAGACGGGGCCGTTTGCCCGGTGCCAGACAGGAAGGGTGGCCATGCACCGCCCAGGATTGCGCACCCCGGGAGGATACGGCGAGGCCGGTCCCGGGCACGATGGGCGTGTCCCAACTGGTGTCCGAAGGCGTCGCGCACAGCGCGTTTCCCCGTTCGTCGATAACCGCGACGATGGACGTGTCCGCCGGCAGTCGCGCGGGCTCGGGCGCCACCGTCACTGGCGACACGTAAGGCTGGCAGCCGGGAACATTCCCGGGAAGCGGCATGCCCGGTGCCGCCACGCGTGGATCGATACGTTTTCGCTGCTCCACCGCGTAGGCCTCGCTGATGAGTGTCTCGATGGGTACACGGACAAAATCCGGATCGCCGAGATAGCCTTCGCGATCGGCAAATGCCAGCTTTATGGTCTCTGCCAGGGTGTGCAGGTAGGCGTCGGAGTTATGACCGAGGGCCTGCATATCCAAACCTTCCACCGTCGCCAGTGCCTCGAGAAGGATGGGACCCTGGCACCATGCGCCACAGGTGTGAACCTCTACCTCTTCGCCATTGAGCCGAAATCGCCGCGACACCGAGGGCACTACCTGGCTACGAAAAGATGCGAGATCCTCCGCAGCCAGCAAGCCATCGTGCTCACGCTGATGGGCGAGGATGCGGCTCGCGATGTCTCCGCGATAGAAGGCATTGCGGACCGCCTCGAAGCCCGCGGCCCGGTCGTCGCCGGCGGCCTGCTCTTCGTCGCAAAGAAACTGCAGTGTCGCAGCCAGGTCCGCCTGCACGAGTTGGCTGCCAAGTGCCGGCACGTCACCGCCGGGCAACCAGAGATCCACATTGTCGGGCCAGTGGCGATAGTCATCCGCGTACTGCCCCACGTAATCAAGCATCACCTGGTGGCGGGGAAAGCCCTTCGAGGCGTAGTGCACGGCACGCGCGGCAACGTCGCGGTAGCGCATGGTGCCCCAGCGCGCGAGTGCCTGCAGGCAAGCATCCGGCGCCGCCGGGACCACCGTGCGGCGAAGCCCGAGGGGGATGGTTCCGCCATGCGCAGCAATGAAGTCATCCACGTCCAGCGCCCGAGGCCAGCCACCCACACCGGCAATGGTCCAGGTTTCGCCGCTATCCGCCAGGTGCACGATCATCGGCGCGACCCCGGCGATGCTCACCTGATCGCTGTAGACCACACCAAGGGTGAGGATCGCGGCAACCCCGGCGTCGACGGCATTGCCGCCGCCTTCCAGCACCTCGAAGGCGGCCAGGGCGGCCAGATCATGGCCTGCGCTGACAGCGTAATGATGGCCCAGGGAAACAGGTACGACGGACATAAGTGTCTACGGGTACTCAAAATCAACGCACTTCACAGTGCCCGGCAGTTTATCGGATCCCGGCGCCCGGAGCTTGCCGGAATCAGGTCGGCACCGGAGGCAGGGGCCGGTCCGCCAGGACTCGGCGACCCAGTTCACAAGATGCCCATATGTCCCGCCCCCGCGGTCCAAAAGCTACGGTTTCCGGGGCTCCGTGCCGATAATTACGATTACGGTAAATAGCGAGAGATGCCCGTGCCACCAAGCGACCCCATTCCAGCACTCCGAGAGCGACTGGCCGACCACGTGTCGACCCAGAATCTGCGCCTGATTGACGCCATTGCCGCGATGATTCGAGAGAACGACGCGCGCGGCACGCTCAAGTCCAACGAGACACTCATGCAGGGCACGATTCTTTGCTGCGAGACGGTTCAGGATCGCCTGGATATCTTCCTCGAGACTCTCAAGGATCTCCTCAAGGGCTCTACCCTGGTCAAATCCGAGATCGGCCCGACGGAGCTGAAAGCGCTGGTGGCGGAGTTCTTTCCCCCCAACGATCCGTTTATAAGAGAGCAGCTCGCGAATGTGGTCACGACCATCGGCGCACCGGATGTAGTCGGGAAGCTGCAAAATAAGGTGGAAAGAACCCGCGCCCACACCCTCACGAGACTGGGCGTGGAAATCGACATTCTCTGTCGACGGCTGAAAACGAAGAAAGCCATGTTCTGGCAATCCACGTCCTTTGCAAAAGGTGTACTCGCCCTGGAAATAACCTGCAGCCTTGCGACCATATGGTACGCATACCTGTGGATTCACAGCCCCACGACCAGTATCAGCGTACAAATGATCATCACTGGCTCCCTGGTGTACCTGCTGGGACGTTTCCGACGGTATATCGAGGCGAACTACTAGCCGCTATCGCCCAGGTCAATCAGGTCGGCCAATCGGTGGCCTCCTGGTCATCGATTAGATAGGATTCGGGTGAGCTTTCCGGTCCCTCGCGGTAGATAGAAAAAGCCCCCTTGCCGATGAACAGTGTCTCCCGATTCGGCTTGGCTCTGCTGCGATGGCTATCGATACCGATTTTCGTATTTCTGTCTGCCTGCGCCAGCAATGAAGTAACGACCGGGCTGGTGGACGGTCAATTTGCGCCCTGTCCCGACAGTCCGAACTGTGTCTCCAGCGATGCTACCGACGAGGAACATCGGGTAGAGCCTTACCGCTTGAAAGCGCCTGCCCGGAATGCCTGGCATGGGCTGCAGAATGTGGTGGCCGGGGAACCAGGAATGCGGCTGGTGGTGGTCGACGACACCTATTTGCATGTGGAAGTGCATAGTGCCGTCATGCGCTTCGTCGACGATACGGAATTCAACCTGCGCGCCAGCCAGGGAATCATCGCGGTTCGCTCGGCGGCACGCACCGGTCGCAGCGACGGCGGCGTCAATAGAAAAAGAATCGAGCGCATTAGAAAAGCCCTGCAGACGCGAGATCTGGTGGAGTAAAACCAGGGAACCATGCCCGGGCGCATCGCTCCACGCCGGAAGTAACGATACACTCAGCGTATCAGAAACTTCGAAAAGCGATGATCCGCGGCTCCCACGAGCGTATTCTCGTTGGCATCAGCAGCTGTCTGCTGGGCCAGCCCGTTCGCTATGACGGCGGTCACAAGCGGGACGGTTATTTGATCGAAGTTCTGGGGAAACATTTCGAGTTCCTACCCCTCTGCCCCGAGGTCGCTATTGGAATGGGCATACCCAGACCACCGATTCGCTTGACGGGTGATCCATCGCGGCCGCGGGCCGTGGGCGTGCAGGTGGACGGCCTCGATGTCACCGACAAGCTGATCGAGTACGCACACTCGGTGATGGCGTCGCGCCCGCGAATCAGCGGCTACATCTTCAAGCAGGGATCACCGACCTGCGGGATGGCGCAGGTAGCGGTCTACAACGAACGGGGCGAATCACACGCCACATCGTCCGGTCTTTACGCGGGGGTGGTAATGGGCGCGCTGCCTTCGATGCCCGTGGCAGAGGAGGGTCGCTTGACTGACGCCGCTCTCCGGGACAAATTCGTGGAGCAGGTATATTCCTACCACAACCGGCAACGAAGCAACGATCGCTAGTCAGTTGAACAAAAGGAAAGCTTCTCCTTCCAAGGCCAGTTGTCTAGTATTTAGCCAACGTTGATTCGGGAAACGCCCCGTGCTGAGACTGCTGAAGTTCGGAATACTCGTTGCCGTCGCGGCGGGCGTCGGCGCAGGTCCCGACCCCGCCATTGCCGACTCCCCGCAGGCATCCGCCACCACGTCATTGGTCCCGGCGTGGAAGCGCATTCGCTACGGCAATCCACGAGCGTTGCAGCTGCGATCCCAGGTGGGGCTCGTCGTCGACGAGCAACAAGGCGTGATCCTGTATTCGCGCGACACCGATAAGCCGCGCCCCATCGCCTCGCTCACCAAGCTGCTGACGATCATGACCTTGCTCGATGCGAAGCTTTCCCTCGACAAGGTCATCGAGATCACCGAGCAGGATAGGGATCGCCTGAAGGGTTCGCGTTCGAGCCTGGGATTCGGCACCACGCTGACACGGGGCGAGCTTATGCGCATAGCCATCGTCGCCTCGGACAATCGCGCGACTGCCGCGCTCGCGCGTACCTATCCGGGTGGATCCGCGGCTCTGGTGCGGGTCATGAACGAGAAAGCCCGGATACTGGGGCTTGCCGACACCCGGGCCGCCGACGCGAGCGGGCTGCGGCCCGGCAACGTCTCCACCGCTCGTGACCTCGCCCGGCTTGCTTATATCGCGCGCGGCTATCCCTTGATCAACAGCTGGTCCACGACCAGGC
>JAACFO010000314.1 GCA_009937425.1 Gammaproteobacteria bacterium | reverse complement strand
AGCGATCACGAAATGCCTGGGCCTGACGATTTTCATTGCGGCGCTCGCTGGCTGTTCGACCATGGAGATCAACACCGACTTCGATCCGAACGCAAACTTCGCCGGGCTCAAAACCTACGGCTGGCTCGACGAGCCGCGAGAGGCGACGGGCGATCCCAGAATCGACGACAATCCCTTTCTCGAAGGACGCGTCCACGCGGCCGTCGACAGGGAGCTCGGCGCCAAGGGGTTTGTGATGACGAGCTCGGGCACGCCGGACTTTCTGGTCGCCTACCACGTGTCCCTGGACAAGCAGCGCAGTGTTCAACACCTGAATAATTACTACGGCTACGGGCCCGGCTGGGGATACACCTACGCCGGGGCGCAGCGGCCGGGTTACTACGCCAGCCCGTCGAGCAGCACCTACGTCTACACCTACGACGAGGGCACGCTGATACTCGACATCGTGAAGCCCGAAGGGCGCCAGCTCATATGGAGGGGCGCCGCCAGGGACGAGGTGCGCTTCTCCAGCAATCCGGGGAAGGAGAGCGGCCAGCTCAACGAGGCGGTAAGTCGCTTGCTGAAGGACTTTCCGCCCTCCTGATACCGGAAATTCCTATTCGGACGATTTTCGCATTTCCGGGACTGGTCCGATTCCCGAATGTAAGAAATCCCGGTTGCTGGATGGCTCCGTCGTGAGCTCGGCGACGGCCTCTAAGATCTTGTATTTATTATTCTTTTCGTCGAATCACCACGCCGCCCCTGAAGACTCGGCGACGGGCGGCGAGGCTGGCGCGCATGTTGCTTGCAACTTACTGGATGAACCCAGCAAGACGGTGACAGAGCCGAGACCATGTCAGCTGAAGAAGCAGCGACGATTCTCCGGGCCGAGCCCTGGTGGCGCGCGGCCCGCATCGGCTGGCCGCGGGCGGCTCTGGCCGCCGGCGCGATGCTCTTGCTGCTGGCGCCGGGTCCGGCCCTTGCCCAGTGCCTCCCCGGCGGATTGGCGACGCAGCCACCGCCGGCGGCGACCTTCCTGAGGAGCTATCGCGCCGACTTTCGTGGCCCGACCCGGCTCGCCGTCGATGCCAGGGACAACCTGTACATGACGGATCCCGAGACCGGCACGGTGCTGGTGCGGGCGGCCAACGGCAGGCTGACGGCGCGCCGCGAGCATACCGGCCGGCCCGTGAGCGTCGCTGTCGACGCGGCCGGTCGCGTTTATGTGGGCGATGCAGAGAACGGTGCGATCACGGTCTACGACACCGACTGGGCACCGCTGTTTCAGCTCGGCCGAGGGCCGGGCGAGGCCACGTTGCCCGGCGACATCGCCATCGATCCCGAAACCGGGCGCGTCTATGTGGTCGACAGCGCTCAGCATCTGATCAAGATCTACAGCCCCCGGGGGGCGCTTTTGCACAGCTTCGGCAGCCCGGGCGCCCTCGAAGGTCAGTTCAATTTTCCCGCCGCCATCTTCCTGGACACGGCATCGGGGGTGCTGCTGGTCTCGGATCAGCTGAACTTTCGCCTGCAAGCCTTCGATCTGGACGGGGGGTATCTCTACTGCATCGGCGGCTCATCCGGTAGTCCCGGGAGCTTCTTTCAGGGCTCCCGGCCGCTGCACGTGCCCCAGGGGCTGTGGGTTGATGCCGACGGCCTGATCTATGTCGCCGACGCCTCGGAAGGGCGGGTTCGAATTCTCGATCGAGACGGGATCGAGATCGGCCATGTCGGTGAGTTCGGCGCCGGGCCGGGGCAGCTGAGCATTCCCATGGATGTGGCCATGGACGGTTACGGGCGATTGTTCGTGGCGGCGTCCAACAATTCCCGTCTGGAAGTTTTCGGCATCGCCGAGTTCGGGGATCCGGAAACGATTCTGCCCGCGCAGATTTCGTTGCTGCCTGATCCATTCGATCCGGACACCGGCGACAGCGTGCTCACCGCCGTGGTGACGGTGCCCGGGTACCGCGTCGCGGACATCGATACCGGCAGCGTCGTCGCGAACGGTCATTGGTCCACCGGGGCGGCCGTCGGCGACAGCAACGGTGATCTGCTCCTGGAGCTGCACGCCGAGTTTGACGCACTGGCCGTGACGGCAGGACATCCGGCGGGCGAACCGCTTCCGGTGGTCGTCAGCGGTACGCTCGGTGCCATGCGCTTCGAGGGCAGCGCGCTGCTGGAAGTCCTGGCGGGAACGCCGGTTGACCAGGACCAGGACGGTGTCGACGACCACCGGGACCAGTGTCCTGGCAGCGCCGCCGGCAGCCCCGTCGACGCGTCGGGATGCTCGCTCGAGCAGCGCTGTCCCTGCCAGGGCCCGTTGCCGGAAGAAAACTGGGAGAACCATGAGCAGTACGTCAGCTGCGTGGCCTCCGTGAGCCGGGAGATCCCTGGCGAGGATGCCGCGGGCGGATCGTCGTCGCGCGCCGAGCTCATCGCCAGCGCGGCCAGATCGGCGTGCGGCAAAAAGGATGGAAAGCACACCGCGGCTGCCATCGATGGCAGAGCCTGGCATCGGGCCGTGTCGAAGCGCTACTGGCGTACGGGCAAGCGTCCCGGGCGAGCGGCGGCGGGAACGTGGACAC
>JAACFO010000313.1 GCA_009937425.1 Gammaproteobacteria bacterium | reverse complement strand
GCGTTAGCAGGAGTATTCAAATACTCGGGCTTACCCTGCACCATGATGCGCGGCTGCAGCTGGCTGATGGTAGAAGCGTAGGTATCGGCGAGACGGGCAATCACGTTTTCGTGGGTGATGGCGTAATGCTCGCTCTGCTGGGTGGCGGCATCGATGCCGTCGCGCACCTTGGCGAGCATCTTCGCGTTGCGCATCAGCTGGCGCTCGAGAAACATCAGCGACACGGCGTAGCGCATGAGTTCCGCGTCCTGCTGGGTTTTCTCTTTACTCAGCTGACGGCAAAGAATCTGCAACCCGCGGGCAAGATGCGTGCTGCTGCCGTAAACTGCATTGGTATTGTCCGCGTCGATGCGGAATATGCTGGAGATACTCGATTCGAAGGGCTCGGCGTCGGCGTTTCCCTCCCGTGCCACCTGCTGCACCAGGGACACGGCCTGGAACAGGCCTGCCAATGCCATGGCGTGCTCGTGGGTGCGGAACTCGTCCAAGCTGCCTCCCGGATCCCTGAATCGTGCTAGCGGTGAATGGAATCGATGATTGCCCCCCCAAGGCACTCATCGCCGGCGTAGAATACCACCGACTGTCCCGGGGCGGCCGCCCACTGGGCGGCATCGAAGCGCACCGAACAGCCACCGTCCCGGGCCACCACCTCGCAGGCCTGCCCCGCCTGGCGATAGCGGATCTTCGCGGTGCAACGCAGGGGCAACGGCGGCGCCTGGCCGCGGATCCAGTGCAACTCGCCGGCAAGCAACTCCTTTGTGTAAAGCGCCGGATGTTCGCGTCCCTGTGCGACGATGAGGATGTCCCGGGAAAGATCTTTGTCCACCACGTACCACGGCTCACCGCTGCTGCCGGCGCGCCCGCCGATGCCGAGTCCCTGGCGTTGGCCGATGGTGTAGTACATGAGGCCGTCGTGACTGCCCAGCCGGTTTCCGTCGACGCTTTCGATGTCGCCGGGCCGCGGCGTCAGGAAGCGCGCCAGGAACTGTTGAAAGGGCCGCTCGCCGATGAAGCAGATACCGGTGCTGTCTTTCTTGTCGTGGGTAACGAGTCCGGCCTCCCGGGCCAGGCGGCGCACGTCGCCCTTGTGCAGATCGCCGACGGGAAACAGCGCCGGGCGCAGTTGTTCCTGGGTGAGCGTGTGCAGAAAGTAGCTCTGGTCCTTATCGCCATCGATCCCCGTCAGTAAGCGGCGCTCACCGTTACTCGCGTCGATGCGTGCGTAGTGACCGGTGGCGATGCACTCGGCGCCAAGATCCCTGGCGTGCTCCACGAAGACCTGGAATTTGACCTCGCGGTTGCACAGCACGTCGGGGTTCGGCGTGCGCCCCTTGGCGTACTCGTCGAGGAATCGCGTGAACACGTTCTCCCAGTACTCGTGGGAGAAATTCACCGTATGCAGCGCCACATCCAGGTGCTCGCACACCCGCTCGGCATCGGCGAGATCCTCCGCGGCGGAGCAATAACCGTCCTCGTCGTCTTCGTCCCAATTTTTCATGAACAGCGCCTCCACCTGGTAGCCCTGACGCTTGAGCAGCAACAGGCCGACGGCGGAGTCGACGCCCCCGGACAGGGCCATCATGACGCGGGGATGGGTGGCGATAGCAGACATGGAGTCGTTTCTGGGAAAGAACTGCAACTATTTGATAACTAGAGGTATTAGCTGGGACTGTTAATGTGCCACATGAATGTAGCGGGAGACTTTAGCACGATTCCCGGGGCGCCAATCAACGCTCCCGAGGCCCAGAGTTCATTGGAATTCGCCCCCCGGGGCGTGTTTAATGGGTGGCAGGCAAGAAGCATTTCCGCATTCGGAGGACAGCATGGATCTGGCACAGATCATTGCCATCAGCATGGGCGTCGCGTGGGCGAGTGGTATCAATATGTACGCCGCCATCGCCATGCTCGGCATACTCGGCGCCACCGGTCACATGGTGCTGCCCGCGGGGCTCGAACCCCTCACCGACCCCATGGTGATCATGGCGGCGAGTTTCATGTACTGCGTGGAGTTCTTCGCCGACAAGGTGCCCGGTGTCGACACGGGTTGGGATGCCATTCACACCTTCCTGCGTATCCCCGCGGGCGCAGTGCTGGCGGCGATGGCCCTGGGCGACGTGAGCCTGCCCGCGCAGATCGCCGCGGGCCTGGTGGGCGGTACCCTCACCGCAGCCACCCACGCCACCAAGGCCGGTGCACGGGTGATGATCAACACCTCCCCTGAACCCGTGAGCAATTGGGGTGCGTCCCTGGCGGAAGACGTGGCGGTGTTAGCCGGTCTCTGGGTCGCGCTGACCTACCCGTGGCTGTTCCTTGCGCTGCTGGTGATCTTCATCGGCCTGATGATCTGGTTGCTGCCGAAATTGTGGCGGGGGATCAAGATCGTCTTCGGTGTGCTGGCGCGCTGGATCGGAGGCGGCCCGGACAAGGCCGCGCCGCCCCACCTGGAGCACAGGCCCTAACTCCGATCAGACGTAAGTGGTTTCTCGATCACGATGGGCGTGACCGAGGGATCTTCCCAGCTCCCGGTAACCGAGTACTGGTAGGCGAACAGCTTGTTGAACAGCTGCGTCTGGATGG
>JAACFO010000136.1 GCA_009937425.1 Gammaproteobacteria bacterium | reverse complement strand
GTCCGGTGCGGCTGCCGGCGCCGCCGGGCTCGGCGGCGTTGCCGGTTCCTCTTCGGCGGCCGGCTGGGCCGCCACGCCGGCGTCGTTTACTTCCAAGGTAAGGATCAGCGTGCCCTGGGACACCATGTCGCCGAGATTGACCTTCATCTCCTTGACGACGCCGGTGGCGGGGGATGGGACGTCCATGGTGGCTTTGTCGCTTTCCAGGGTGACCAGCGAGTCTTCGGCCATGACGCTGTCACCCGGCGACACCGCAATCTCGATGATCGGTATGTCCTGAAAGTCCCCGATATCGGGCACCAGTATTTCTTCAACTCTGGACACCGTCGTTCCTCTAGACCGTCAGCGGATTAGGCTTGTCGGGGTCGACGCCGTACTTCTTGATCGCTTCGGCGACCTTGGCTTGCGGGATTTCGCCATCGTCGGCGAGCGCCCGCAACGCGGCCACGGTCACGTAGTGCCTGTCGACTTCGAAAAAGCGTCGCAAATTCTTGCGCGTGTCGCTGCGTCCATAGCCGTCGGTACCGAGGACCACGTAGCGGCGATCGATGAACGGCCGAATCTGATTGGCGAACATTTGCACGTAGTCGCTGGCTGCCACCACCGGCCCCGGGTGCTTGCTGAGACATTTCGCCACATAGCTTTGCCGTGGTTTGTCTTCCGGATGCAACATATTCCAGCGCGCCGCATCCGTTCCATCGCGCTGCAGCTCCGTAAACGACGGGGTGCTCCACACGGTTGCCGCGACGCCGAAATCTTTTTCCAGCAGCTCGGCTGCCGAGAGCACCTCACGCAATATGGAGCCGCATCCCATGAGTTGCACGCCTGGCTTGTTCTTGCCGCGGGCACCTTCGCGAAGACAGTACATGCCCTTGAGAATTCCCTCGCGGACGCCGTCGGGCATCGCGGGTTGCTGATAATTCTCGTTGAGTACCGTGATGTAGTAGAAGATGGATTCCTGGTCGTGATACATGCGCCGCATGCCATCTTGAATGATCACGGCGAGCTCGTATCCGAAAGTCGGATCGTAGGAAATGCAATTTGGAATGTTTGCCGAGAACAGATGGCTGTGACCGTCGTCGTGTTGCAAACCTTCACCGGCAAGCGTCGTGCGGCCCGACGTGCCGCCCATCAAAAATCCGCGTACCTGAATGTCACCGGCGGCCCAGGCGAGATCGCCGACACGCTGAAACCCGAACATGGAATAGAAAATGTAAAAGGGAATCATGCTGACGCCATGGTTGCTGTATGCCGTACCCGCGGCGATCCATGACGAAATCGCACCGGCTTCGTTAATACCTTCCTGGAGTATTTGCCCCTTCTTGTCCTCTCGGTAGTACATGAGCTGGTCGGCATCTTCGGGCTCGTAGAGTTGGCCCTTTACGGAGTAGATGCCCAGCTGTCTGAACAGCCCTTCCATGCCGAAGGTGCGCGACTCATCGGCGACAATCGGGACGATGTGCTGGCCGACGTTCTTGTCTTTGACGAGTGCTGTGAGAATGCGCACGAAGGCCATGGTGGTGGAGACCTCGCGATCGCCGCTGCCCTTGGTCTGGCTTTCGAAAGCCGACAGCTCCGGTACCTTCAGCGGCTCCACCGTCGTGCGCCGAGCGGGCAGGTAACCGCCGAGCGCCTGGCGGCGTTCGTGCATGTACTTGATCTCGGGACCGTCTTCTGGTGGCCGGTAGAAGGGCGCATCGGCGATCTCGTGGTCGGAGATGGGGATGTCAAAGCGATCGCGGAATGCTTTGAGGGCCTGCTCTCCCATCTTTTTCTGCTGGTGGGTGATGTTTTGTCCCTCGCCGGCCTCGCCCATGCCGTAGCCTTTCACGGTCTTGGCGAGAATGACCGTGGGTTGCCCCGTGTGTTTGACGGCGGCGTCATAAGCCGCATAAACCTTGTGCGGATCATGGCCGCCCCGGTTGAGACGCCAGACATCTTCGTCGCTCAAATTCGAAACCATGTTCTTCAGCTCGGGATACTTGCCGAAGAAATGCTCACGCACGTAGGCGCCGTCTTTAGACTTGAAGTTCTGATACTCGCCGTCGACACACTCCTCCATGCGCTTGCGCAACAGTCCCTTGGTGTCGCGCTGCAGTAAGGGATCCCAGTACGAGCCCCATATGACCTTGATCACATTCCAGCCAGCACCTCGAAAGGCCCCTTCCAGCTCTTGAATGATCTTGCCATTGCCGCGTACTGGCCCGTCGAGACGCTGCAGATTGCAGTTGATGACGAAGACCAGGTTGTCGAGTTCTTCCCGGGAAGCGAGGGTGAGGGCGCCCATGGATTCCGGCTCATCCATCTCCCCGTCGCCCATGAATGCCCAGACTTTACGCTGGTCAGCGGAAATGATGCCGCGATTGTGCAGGTACTTCATGAAGCGCGCCTGGTAAATCGCCATGATCGGGCCGAGCCCCATGGAGACCGTCGGGAATTGCCAGAAGTCGTGCATCAGCCAGGGATGGGGATAGGATGACAGCCCATCGCCATCCACTTCCTGTCGAAACTTGTTCATTTGCGCTTCGCTGATGCGCCCTTCCAGGAAGGCGCGGGCGTAAATTCCGGGGGCCGAATGACCCTGGATGAACACCATGTCGCCGCCGTGCGTTTTGTCGGGCGCGTGCCAGAAGTGATTAAAACCCACGTCGTAGAGGGTCGCGGAGGAAGCAAAGCTGGCGATGTGTCCGCCCAGCTCTGAATTGACACGGTTCGCCTGTACCACCATGGCCAGCGCGTTCCAACGAATAAGCGAGCGAATCCGCCACTCCATGGCGGGATCGCCGGGTGTTTGCACTTCCCTGGTGGCGGGAATGGTATTCAGATAGGCCGTGTTGGCCGAGTAGGGCAGGAATGCTCCCGAGCGTCGCGCCTCTTCGATGAGCGTTTCCAATAGATAATGAGCGCGATCGATGCCGTCGCGCTCCATGACCGAGTGCAAAGACTCGAGCCAATCGTCGGTTTCCTGTTGGTCAATATCGATTAGCTTCGGATTCGCGGCCATGAAATCGCTCCAGTGAGTTCCTGCAATCCTTGTCTCTCCCGCCGAGAGCCAGCATTCTAGATTAGGTGGGCAGAGATCCGCTACATGAGCGGCTTCGCCAGGGCGCTCCTCGTCCACACCCCCTCCCTGTCCCTCCCCCTCGAGGCGAGGGGGAGGGGACCCAGCCTGATAGGACCGTGCGGTGCATTTCTACGTTGCTTTTTAGCACAATTATGCCGCGCAGTTGTTGGCCCCATGGGGCTGGCCGCTTGCGGGCAACCGGCGCCCCCGATACCGTACAAGGTCACCGGCTAACCCTTGGACCGGGTCACCGAACGCAGGCCAGCGAATTCAGCATGAAGCGACTCACCATTCCTCGCCCGGACGACTGGCACGCGCATTTCCGCGACGGCGAGGTGCTCTCCCTGGTCGTGCCGGACACGGCGCGGCAGTTCGCTCGCGCCATTGCCATGCCCAATTTGGTGCCGCCCATCGCCACCACCGCCCAGGCACTGGCCTACCGGGATCGTATTCATGCGGCGGCCTCGAAATCGCCCGCCTTCGAAGCCCTCATGACGCTGTATCTCACCGACAATACGAGCGCCGATGAAATCCTGCGCGCCAAGAGCAGCGGTTATGTGCATGGCGTGAAGCTCTATCCGGCTGGCGCCACCACCAACTCTGCCCAGGGGGTCACCAACCTTCGGCACACACACGCTGCCCTGGAGGCCATGCAGGAAACGGGGCTGCCATTGCTGGTGCACGGCGAGGTCGTCGACAGTGAAATCGATGTGTTCGATCGCGAGCGGGTATTCATCGAGCGCGTGCTCAGCCCCCTGCTCGAGCAGTTTCCCGGTCTTCGCGTTGTCCTCGAGCATGTTACGACCTCGGAAGCCGTTGAATTCGTTCTCGCGGGACCCGATACTCTCGCCGCTACCATTACCGCCCACCATCTGCTGTTGAGTCGCAACGCGTTGTTCAGCGGCGGTCTGCGTCCCCATTACTACTGTCTGCCGGTATTGAAACGGGAAAAGCATCGCCAGGCGCTGGTCTCGGCAGCCACCAGCGGCAACAAGAAGTTTTTTCTCGGAACCGACTCCGCACCCCATGCAAGATCCGACAAGGAGTCCGCCTGCGGTTGCGCGGGGATCTACACCGCGCACTCCGCCATCGAACTGTACGCCGAGGTCTTCGAGACGGCCGGCAGCCTCGAAGCACTGGAAGACTTTGCGTCGAAAAACGGCGCGCACTTCTACGGCCTTCCCGTGAACACGACACGCGTGACCCTGGAGAAGAAGAGCTGGCAGGTGCCCCGGGTATTGCGCTACGCCGATCAGGAACTCGTACCCTACGCAGCCGGAGAGAATCTCGCTTGGAGGCTGGTGGAACAATGACCGTGGAGCTCATCAATCTGCCAATGGCGGGGCGATTTCGCGGCTTTCTGCCGGTGGTCGTGGATGTGGAGACCGGCGGATTCAATGCGGGTACCGATGCGCTTCTCGAGATGGCCGCGGTGCTGCTCGATATCGATGCCGAGGGGCACTGGCATCGCACCGAGACCCACGCCTGTCATGTGCAGCCCTTTCCCGGTGCCAATCTGGAGCCATCGGCGCTGGAGTTCAACGGCATCGATCCGGATCACCCCTTGCGTTTTGCGGTACCGGAGCGCGAGGCGCTCGGGCAAATACTCGACCCTGTTCGCAAGGCGGTGAAGGCGCAGTCCTGCACCCGCGCCGTGCTCGTGGGACACAATCCCTCTTTTGACTTGGGTTTCGTCAACGCCGCGGTGGAGCGCACCAGGTTTAAACGTAATCCCTTCCACCCGTTTTCGACCTTTGATACCGCGACCCTGGGCGGTCTCGCCTATGGTCAGACCGTGCTTTCCCGGGCCGTGGAAGCCGCCGGCATCGACTGGGACGGCCGTGATGCACATTCCGCCATCTATGATGCCGAGAAGACAGCGGATCTGTTTTGCGCCATAGTCAATCGGTGGACCGAGTTGAGTCGCGCGAGCCTTTAGATCATTCATATGCCTGACGTCGAACCACCCACAAAGCCGAGCCGGGCGCAGCGCGGCGCCGAGAAGACGGCGCGTAATCCCGTGAAGATCGTTCCGGTGGAGGGGCCGTTGCCCCGCAAGCCGCCCTGGATTCGCGTCAAGGCGCCTCTGGGACCGGGTGTGCGCCGGATCAAGAATCTGCTTCGCGAGCAGGGGCTTCACAGCGTGTGCGAGGAGGCCGCCTGTCCCAATCTCGCCGAGTGCTTCACCCATGGAACGGCCACATTCATGATCATGGGCGATCTGTGTACGCGCCGTTGTCCTTTTTGCGATGTCGCCCACGGTCGCCCGAAACCATTGGATGACGAAGAGCCGGCGCATCTTGCCGAGGCCGTGGCTGCCATGGAGCTGAAGTACGTGGTCGTCACCTCGGTGGATCGCGACGATCTCCGCGACGGCGGCGCCGCTCATTTCGCCGCCTGCGTGGCGCGGCTGCGCGAGCGCTGCTCCGATACCCGAATCGAGATCCTGGTGCCGGATTTTCGCGGCCGTTTGGATCGCGCACTGGCGGCACTGAACCAGGCGCCGCCGGACGTGTTCAACCACAATCTGGAAACCGTGCCGCGCCTGTACCGGATGGCGCGTCCCGGTGCCGACTACGCCTGGTCTCTGGGGCTGCTCGAGCGCTTCAAGCAGGAGCAACCGGAGCTTCCCACCAAATCAGGCCTGATGTTGGGCCTTGGAGAAGAGCGCCACGAAGTCGAGCAGGTGCTCAGGGATCTCCGGGAGCATCACTGCGACATGCTGACCCTCGGACAGTATCTGCAACCCAGCCGCCATCACCTGCCGGTGGCGCGTTACTGGGAGCCGCAGGAATTCGAGTCCCTGGGTGAGTTTGCCAGAGGCCTGGGTTTCACCAGCGTCGCCAGCGGCCCGCTTGTGCGCTCGTCCTACCACGCGGACCTTCAGGCTGCCGGAGAATCGGTGGCCTGACACCGATGGAACTGCTCCTGGTGAAGGCCGCGGCCGCCCTGGTGCTGCCACCCGGCGTCAATATCGTCCTCGCCATTGCCGGCGTGCTGCTGTGGCGGCGTCTGCGGGTGCTCGCGGTCATCCTGTTGACGCTTTCATTGGTCACCCTTTACGCATTCAGCACTCCAAAGGTGGGCGATGCCCTGTTCGAGTCGCTGGAGAGCCATGCCGCCAGACTTCCCGGTGCTGCGTTGGCGGAAGACGTCGGCGCTATCGTTGTTCTCGCCGGTGGTCGCAACCGCAACGCACCAGAGTACGGCGGTGAAACGGTTGCCTTCCCGTCCCTGGTACGACTGCGCTACGCGGCCCGCCTGCAGCGTGAGAGCGGACTTCCCTTGCTCGTCAGCGGCGGCAGGGTTTACGAAGTAGAACCCGCCTCCGAGGCGGCGCTTATCAGGGATGTATTGGAGAATGAACTGAACGTACCCGTTCGCTGGCTGGAAGAGCGCAGCCACAACACCGCCGAAAACGCGAGCTATAGCGCAGAGATACTACGAAACGAGAACATCGCCGCCGTTGTACTCGTAACCCATGCGGCGCACATGCCGCGCGCGGTCGATGCCTTCGAGAAGCACGGCGTGGAGGTCTACGCGGCACCCACTGGACGCCGCACCGGACATCGCGGGACAGCCAGTGTGCAGAATTGGTTACCAAGCTCTGGTGCGCTGGACAGAAGCCGTATTGCGCTGCACGAGATCCTGGGGCGCATCTGGTATCGCATTCGGTATTGATTCGTCCCCCGTGCACGAGCACGTGACGCAGCCCGGCATGCACGTGAGTCAGACCAGCGGCGGGCTATTTCCCCGACTTGGTTATTCTTGATCGCAAATTGCCGTCGGCAAGTCGGGTGTCGATGTCGTCGCCAACCCTTACCTGTTCCGTGGTCCGAACCAGTCTGCCGTCCACGGCGCGGGTGACGATGGCATAACCGCGATCCAGTGTGCCCACGGGGCCGACGGCTTCCAGGGCACGCACGATCCCGGCCAGCCGGGATCGCCGCTGCACGAGATCCCGGCCGCTCGCCTGGTGCAGGCGTTGGCTGAGTTGTCGCCATGTAGCGCGATGACCCTTTAGCACCTGGGAGGGATCCCGTTGCCGCAGGCGCGCATCCACAGCGGTCAACCGGGCGCGCCGTGTCACGCTCGCCAGACGGGCGGCGCGGGCCAGACGGGCGAGCAGGGCATCGAGGCCCTGGGATAGATCGAAGAGGTGGCGCCGCGGATGCACGAGCCGTCGCGCGAGCGCGGTTAACAACCGCCGTTCATCGGCCAACCGGCGCCGCGCGTGACGGCCAAGACGCCGCACGCCGCTTTCCAGTTGCTGGCGCCATTCGCCAACTTCCGGACTCACCAACTCCGCCGCCGCGGATGGCGTGGCGGCGCGACGGTCCGCGGCGAAGTCGGCGATGGTCACATCCACTTCGTGGCCGACCCCGGTAACGACGGGCACCCGCGAGCGACGGATGGCCCGGGCGACGTTTTCCTCGTTGAAAGCCCACAAATCCTCCAGCGATCCGCCGCCCCGGGCCAGGATCAACACATCGCACTCACCGCGATTGCTGGCCACATCCAACATGCGGGCGATTTCCGGCGCCGCGCCTGCCCCCTGCACCGGCACCGGATAAATCAACACCGGAATGGCGGGAAAGCGCCGCGCGAGGATACTGAGAATGTCCCGCAGCGCCGCCCCGGTGGGGGAGGTGACGACGCCGATCTGCCGGGGCAGGGATGGCAGCGGGCGTTTGCGGGCTTCGTCGAACAATCCCTCGCCGGCGAGCCGCTGCTTGAGTGCCTCGAAGGCGCGACGCAGCGCTCCCGCTCCCGCTTCCTCGAGAAACTGCACGATAAGCTGGTAGTCGCCGCGCTCCGGGTAAAGGCTGACGCGGCCCTGGGCGAGTACCTGCATGCCGTCTTCCGGGGTGAAGTCGATGCGGCGGTTGTGCATGCGAAACATGGCGCAGCGCAGCTGACAGCGATCGTCTTTGAGGGAAAAATAGATGTGGCCGGAACGCGGCCGCGCCAGATTGGAAATTTCCCCTTCCACCCAGATGCGTGGAAAGTTCTCCTCGAGCAGCACCCGGGCTTCCATGTTGAGCTCGGAGACCGTGTAGACATTGCGGCTTACGCCGTCTTGGGTGTCTGCGTCCGTGTCAGTCATAGCGGGCCGTACCGCCCATGGCGAATCCGATGCATGGACCACTGTACCCGGCGCCACCACCCGGCAACAAGCCGATGGCGGGATTGGACAGTGGATCGTCGTTTACGAACGACCGGAATTCGACTAGCATGGTCGGCTAACTTCAGGCCAGCTTGGGAGCTCCTTTGAGCATGCAAGATATCGACGAAGCCCTTACCTTTGACGACGTCCTGCTGGTTCCACGCTACTCCAACATACTGCCGCGCGAAGCAAGCCTCGACTCCCACCTCACCCGGGAAATCACCCTCAAGATTCCGCTGGCCTCGGCGGCCATGGACACGGTCACCGAATCCCGACTGGCTATTGCCGTGGCCCAGGAAGGCGGCATCGGCATCATCCACAAGAACATGACCGCCGAGGAACAGGCGCGTCAGGTGCTGTCGGTGAAGAAATTCGAGAGCGGGGTCATCGGCGATCCCATCATCGTCTCGCCAAAAGCCAGCATCCGCGACGTGCTCGACCTGACGCGGGAATACAACATTTCCGGTGTGCCCGTGGTGGACGGCGAGAAGTTAGTGGGCATAGTCACCAGTCGTGATCTGCGCTTCGAAACCCACTACGACGAGCCGGTCGCCACCATCATGACGCCGAAGGATCGCCTGGTGACCGTGCGCGAGGGTGCGGACAAGAGTGAGATCGTCGCGAAACTCCACGAGCACCGTATCGAAAAGCTGCTGGTGGTGAATGGCGGCTTTCAGCTGCGCGGATTGATAACCGTCAAAGACATTCAAAAAGCCAGCGAGTTTCCCGACGCCTGTAAGGATGGTCAGGAACGCCTGCGCGTCGGCGCCGCCGTCAGCACCGGCGCCGGCACCGACGAACGAGTGTCCGCCCTGGTGGGCGCCGGCGTGGACGTCATCGTCGTCGACACGGCCCATGGGCACTCCGAAGGTGTCATGGAACGGGTGCGCTGGATCAAATCCAACTTCGGCGATATTCAGGTGATCGCCGGCAACATCGCCACCGGGGAAGCCGCTCATGATCTGGTGCAGGCGGGCGCCGATGCCGTCAAGGTAGGTATCGGTCCCGGATCCATCTGCACCACCAGGATGGTGGCCGGCGTCGGCGTGCCCCAGCTGACAGCCATCGCCAACGTCGCGCGCGCCCTGGAGGGCAGCGACGTGCCGTTGATCGCCGATGGCGGCGTGCGCTATTCCGGTGACATCGCCAAAGCCATGGCGGCAGGCGCCCACGCCGTCATGATCGGCAGCTTGTTCGCCGGGACCGAGGAATCGCCGGGGGAAGTCGAGCTTTATCAGGGACGTTCCTACAAGTCCTACCGGGGAATGGGATCCATGGGCGCCATGTCGCAACAACAGGGATCCCGGGATCGTTACTTCCAGGGCGAGACAACGGAGCTGGAAAAGCTGGTGCCCGAGGGCATCGAGGGCCGCGTCCCTTACAAGGGCAGCCTCACGGCGGTTATTCACCAACTCATCGGGGGTTTGCGCGCAAGCATGGGTTACACGGGCAGCGCGACCTTTGCCGAGATGCGCGAAAACGCCAAGCTGGTGCGTGTCTCCCACGCGGGCATGCGCGAGAGCCACGTGCACGACGTTGCCATCACCAAGGAAGCCCCGAACTACCGGGCTGACTAAAGGACTCCATCACCTTTGTCAGACTTGAAGAATCCGGACATCCATGCGGATCGGATCCTGATCCTGGATTTCGGCTCCCAATACACGCAGCTCATTGCACGCCGAGTGCGCGAAGCCCGGGTGTATTGCGAAATTCGCGCCTTCGACGTGGACGCGGATGCACTCGAGGCCTTTGCTCCCAAAGGCATCATTCTTTCCGGTGGTCCCGAGTCGGTTTTCGAGGCCAGTCACGTGCGCGCACCCCAGGCGGTTTTCGAGTTGGGCGTTCCAGTGCTCGGAATCTGTTACGGCTTACACACCATGACCCAGCAGTTGGGTGGGCGCGTCGAAAGCTGCCGGCGTCGTGAATTCGGTTACGCCCAGGTGCGTGCCCGCGGGCACTCGCAGCTACTGAGAGATATCGAGGACCACACCAGCGACGAAGGCTTCGGACTTCTGGATGTGTGGATGAGTCACGGCGACAGTGTTACCACCATGCCCGAGGGCTTCAAGCTCATCGCCTCCACCGACAATGCACCCTTTGCGGGCATAGCC
>JAACFO010000312.1 GCA_009937425.1 Gammaproteobacteria bacterium | reverse complement strand
TCCAGGTCACCGAAATGTGTCGCCAGGCCGAGCGCCGTCGCTTCGCCCACGTCACGGATCCCGAGGGCGTAGAGAAAGCGCGCCAGGGTCGTATTGCGACTTCTGGCAATTGCCGCCACCAGATTGGCCGCGGACTTCTTGCCCATGCGTTCCAGTGCCGCCAGCTGCTCTTCGGTCAGCGAATAGATGTCGAGAATCGAGTGCACCAGGCCCGCGTCCACCAACTGGTCGACGAGTTTCTCGCCCAGACCCTCGATGTCCATGGCCCGGCGGCTGGCGAAATGCCACACGGCCTGCTTGCGTTGCGCCGGACAATAAAGACCACCGCTGCAGCGCGCCGCCGCCTCACCTTCGATGCGAATCACCTCGGAATCGCAAACCGGGCATCGATCCGGCAGATAGAAGCGCCGCGTGCGCCGCGGCCGGCGGTCCTTCACCACCCGGGCCACCTCGGGAATCACATCGCCGGCACGGCGCACGACCACAGTGTCACCAACACGCACGTCTTTGCGATCGACCTCGTCCTGATTGTGCAGCGTCGCGTTGGTTACCGTCACGCCACCCACTTGCACCGGGTGCAGACGTGCCACCGGCGTTAGTGTGCCGGTGCGCCCGACCTGAACGTCGATGGCGCGCACCTGGGTCAGCTCTTCCTCGGCGGGGAACTTGTATGCAATCGCCCAACGGGGGGCGCGGGAGACGGCTCCGAGTTGCTCCTGTTCAGCAACATCGTTGACTTTGAATACCACTCCGTCGATTGCGTAGCCGAGGATTTCCCGGCGCGCCAACACCTCGGCGTAATAGCTTTGGCAGCCGTCCACCCCCTGCACAACACGCACCTCCGGCGACACCCTCAGTCCCCAGTGCTTCAGGCGCTCGAGAATTCCCACATGTGTGCCCGGCAGCCAGCCTTCGCGCACGTCCCCGACTCCGTAGCAGTACATGCTCAGCGGTCGCATTGCCGTGATGCGCGGATCGAGCTGCCTCAAACCTCCCGCGGCGGCATTGCGCGGGTTTGCAAAGACTTTCTCTTCGCGGCGCGCCTGCTCTTCGTTGAGCCGCCGAAAACCGTCGTCGGTCATGAAAACCTCACCGCGCACCTCGAGCACCCGGGGGAAATCGTCACCGCGCAAATGCAGCGGCACGGACTTGATCGTGCGAATGTTCCTGGTAACGTCCTCGCCGCGGGTGCCGTCGCCACGGGTCGCGGCACTGACCAACAAACCGTCCTCGTAACGAATACTTGCCGCCAGGCCGTCGAGCTTCGTTTCAGCCGCATACTCGACCAGCTCCACATCCAGGCGTTCGCGAACCCGGCGGTCGAAGTCGACGAGTTCTTGTTCCTCGAAGGCGTTGGCCAGCGACAGCATGGGGACCACGTGGGTGATCTCGCCGAAGGCCTCGGCGGGTGCGCTACCGACCCGTTGGGTCGGTGACTCGGGAATAATTAATTCCGGGTATTGATTTTCCAGCGACGCGAGTTCACGCAACAGACGATCGTATTCGGCATCGGGGACGATGGGATCATCGAGGGAATAGTAGCGGTAGTTGTGGTAGTCGATGTTGTCGCGCAATTCTGCCGCGCGCTGCACGATTCCTTTGGCAGCCGCCATTTCATGCCTTGAGCATCTGGCGGCGGCCAAAATCGGCGATGCGTTCGCGCAAATGATTGATGGATTGGGGCGTGAGGGTGCTGCGCGTTTCGTCACACAAGGTCCCGTTCAGATCCTCGGCAACGGTTTTTGCCGCGTCCAGCATTTGCTGAAATGCGTCCACCGGGCTATCCGGCCCCGGAAGGCGCATGAACATCGCGATCCCCGGGCAGGAAAGTGCCTCCATGCCCGCCGGCTCGAAGTGACCCGGCGCGAGCACGTTGGCAGCACTGAACAAAGTGGGCGTGCGGTGATCCCTTGGCTGTTCGTGGCGATGAAAGATATTCATGTCGCCGTGGTACAGACCGGCGCCCTCCAGAGCGTGACGCAGAGCATCACCGGAAAACTTTTCGCCGCTCCTGGCCATCACCGTCATCACGATGTGCAGCTCTTCCGCCTTCTGCGCGCATTGCGCGGCCCCCGTCGACTGGTCCATGTCACCGGGGGCGGGGGCGGCGGCGCCGGCACGACGTTCGCTACCCGCTTCGGGACTGCGAGCCGGCGCCGAGAGTTCCAATCCGGCCAAATCCAGCTGCTCCGGCCCATCACGGCGCGCGGCAATACCACTCATGGGTGCAAATTCACCGCTGTCACGAACCGGGTCGGCTTGCCGGTCCGGCGCCTGCGATACCGCAACGGCGGGCGCGGCCGGCGTCTGAGTGATCTCTTCGGTGGCTTCGCCGGGAAAATCCTCGTCGATATCGTAATGCTCGAGATTGTCCTCGGGAGCCGCGGCTTGCTCGCTGTCGTTGCCGGTCTCGAGCTCCCGGTCCGCGCTGCGTCTGCCCTGCACACGCTGCACAATCTCGAAGGGATCTGCCTGGCCGATGTCACCGAGCACCGACTCGCCGGTCAACGACCTTTGCTCTTCTTCGGCCAGATGCTCCACGAGCTGGGCGCGCCGGCGCTGCGCGGCGCGCTTCTTCAA
>JAACFO010000311.1 GCA_009937425.1 Gammaproteobacteria bacterium | reverse complement strand
CCGTTGCTGAACAAGTTTGCCCGCGTTCCCGTATGCGGGGTCCTGTCTCAATACAATGCAACGGGCGAACGCTACGGTGTGAAGAACACACGATTGCTGTTCGACAAGAGCTTGCGTCTGCAAGGCTTTCTGGTCAGTCAGTACCGGGAACTCTGGGATCAGGGCCGCGCCGAACTCGAGGCGTTGGTGGCAAACGGTGGGCTGCGCTATCGCGAGACCATCGCCACGGGGATCGAAAATGCCCCTGAAGCATTCATCGGTATGCTCAATGGACTCAATCTGGGCAAGCAGTTGATCAAGCTCCCATGAAGTCCAGCCTGGAAGGCTTTCTGACAACCCATTCCGGAAGCCTGCCGCGCCCGGCAGCCCTTACCGATCTCTACGTGCGGCGCGCCCGGGGCGAAACCGTCGACGAGCAGCGCCTGCAGAAACTCGGGCGGGACGCTACCCGGCGGGTAGTAACCAAGCAGCTCGAGGCGGGGATAGACATCGGCAATAACGGCGAGCAGCAGCGGGAAGGTTTCTTCCTGTACGTACGGCACCGCATGAGCGGCTTTGGCGGAGCCTGGCAACGGCCCCAGCTCCAGGATGTGGCGCGCTACCCGGACTTTCAGCAGCAACGCCAGGCCCTCGCTGCCGGCAAAACGGCGGTGTCGAATTTTCGGCCCCCTGAAGCAGTCGGCGAAGTGCGTTATCTGGATGCCCGCGCCGTGCACGACGAATGCGACACATTCCAAGCTGCCATGGACGCCGCACCTGGCGCATTCGCCGAGCCGTTCATGACCGCCCCGTCGCCGGGGATCGTGGCCTCGGCAATGCGCAACGAATACTACGACAGTGACGAGGATTATCTGGCGGCGCTGGCCGAAGCACTGCGGGTGGAATACGAGGCCATCGTCGAGCACGGCTTCCTGCTGCAACTGGACTGCCCGGACCTGGCCCTGGAGCGGCATATCACCTATCAGGATCGCCCGGTGGCCGAATTCATCGCTTTCGTCGAGACGGTGATCGGCGCCATCAACGGCGCCCTGGCTAACGTGCCCGCGGAGCGCGTGCGCCTGCACGTGTGCTGGGGAAACTACGAAGGTCCTCACGATTGTGACGTGCCTCTCCAGGAGATACTCCCGGTGCTGCTGCAAGCAAAGGTGGGCGCCCTGGTGTTGCCCTTTGCCAATCCCCGCCACGCCCACGAACATCGCTGTTTGCAGAAGCAGCGAATCGGTGACAACCAGCTGCTGGTGGCGGGAGTCATAGATACCCTCACGAATTTCGTCGAGCATCCCCAAGTGGTGGCCGATCGTATCGAGAGCGTGGCCCGGGCCGTGGGGGACGCCAGCCGCGTCATCGCCGGCACCGACTGTGGATTCGACACCTCTGCCGGTATGGGCCGGGTGGCGGATGATGTGGTGTGGGCCAAGCTGCGCGCGCTCGGCGAGGGTGCGCGGCTGGCCAGTGAGCAATTGCTGTAGAGGACGAGACAGGGAGACTTCCATGCGATTCAGCTTCTGGCCCATCGCCCGCCAGTCATGGGACGACGTGCTCACACTCGCGCGGCATGTGGAGAGAACCGGCTGGGACGGCATCTGGTACGCGGACCACTTCATGCCGAACACCCCCGACGCCGGCGACCCCTGTCACGAGGTGTGGTCGACCATCGCCGCCCTGGCCGCTTGTGTGCCGCGGATACGCATCGGATCGCTGGTGGCCGGAAATACGTATCGCCATCCCGCCGTAGTCGCGAACATTGCGGCAACCATTGATCACATCAGCGGAGGCCGGCTCGTGCTCGGGTTGGGCGCGGGTTGGCAGGAGAATGAGCACCGCGCCTATGGCCTCGAGTTTTACACTGTCGGCGAGCGGCTGCGCCGCCTGGATGAAGCATGCCAGGTGATCAAGGCGTTGTTCTCCGAGCAGCGCGCGAATTTTGAAGGCCGATACTACCGGCTCGAAAACGCGCCCCTGGAACCCAAACCCATCCAGGATCCACTACCGCTGATGATCGGCGGCGGTGGCGAGAAGGTGACGCTGCGTATCGTCGCGCGCTACGCGGACGAATGGAACGTATGGGGTGACGTGGACAGGCTGCGTCAGAAGATGAGCATTCTGGATCGACACTGCGAAGCGGTGGCGCGGGATCCGGCCGAGGTACAGCGCTCGGCCGCGGTCCTCGTGTACCTCAGCAACGACCCCGCGTTCGTCAAGCGCATCCGCGAGGAACCCCAAGCCCGGCCGTCCATCGCCGGCAGCGCGGCGGAGCTCGCGGACATGGTCGCCGAGTTCGCCCATGCCGGCGTCGACGAACTCATCGTGCCGGATTTCCACATGGAACTCGGCACCGCGAAGACGGAGTTTCTCGACCAATTCATCGAGGAAGTGGCGCCGGCGGCACGTTGAACGGGTTAGCGATTCCATCATTAATAACGACGGGAGAACGGTCATGTATAAAAGACATTTGGTACTGGTGTTTGCATTTCTGGTTCCTGCAGGAGCCATCCAAGCCGAACCGCCCTTCTCCGGACCGGAGGATGTGGCCTTCGCTGGCGCGCTGTGGAAAGCGATGGAGCAGAGCCAGCTGGTGGGGCC
>JAACFO010000310.1 GCA_009937425.1 Gammaproteobacteria bacterium | reverse complement strand
ACGGTGGTGCGGGGAGTCTTGCCCCGTGCATCCACCGTGATATTGCCCCGGTATGTGCCGTTGTAAAGATTGGCACGCAGGGGATTCAGTCTTATGAGTCCGTCCTTCGCCTTGACGGTCACATTGACGCCGGAGAGATTCAATTTCGCGGCCTTGAGCTTCGCAATTGTCATCCGCCCGGCCACATCCAATTGGCGCAACGCTTCGTTGGGCACATCCGACCCGGCCGTTGCGCTCGCGGCGGCGCCGGGTGTGGCCGCCACCGGCGCTGCGGCGCCGGCCTTTTCCTGTTCCGGCGGCAAGTAGCGATCCATGTCGATTGCATCCACCGCCAACGTGAAACGCAGGGCCTGGGACTTCACGTCCGGCACCGCCACTTCACCGGTAATCGTAGAGTCGTCCATGCGAATCGTGAGCGGCTTCACGAATAACTGATTCGCTTTACCGTCGATAGTCGCGTCCAGCGACACGCGGGTAAGCGCATTCGGATCGCTTGTCTGCGGGGCGTCCTTTGAAAGCGTTTGCAGGAGCTTCTTCAGATCGAACTCGGCGATACTGATGGCACCACTCGCGGTGGGGGAAGTGTCGATATTGTTCACACGAAGCTGCCCGGTGAGCTTCATGTCCTCGGCTTCGAGTTGCAACGCTTCCACCAGCAAGGTTTTCTTGCCGGCATCGTGGGCGACGTCGGCCGTCAGCCTGATGCGCGCACTCCCGCCGGGCAACTGCTCGCCGGTAAAATCAGCCTCGACTTCGAAGTCGTCCACCCGCGCAAGCTGCCGCTCCTGATCGTAGGCCAGCCGGCCCTCGACGCTCACGTGTCCGCTGATCGCCGGTTCACTCACCTGCACGTCCAGGGCGAGCTTCAGGTCAACCGGCTCGCCCGCGCTGATGGCGCCGGTTTGCAAGCTGAGATTATCGATGGCAAAGCGTTGACCCTGACTGGCGTCATCCCAGCTCAAATTGGCATTGGTGATATCGAGACCGCCGATGGCGAGCGCGACCGCCGCCCGAGCTTCGGATCCGTTGGAAGTGCCCGTGGGCGTCGACGGATCGCCGGCGCCGGTATCGCCGCCCGCTTTCGCCAGATCATCCCAGTTGCTGCGCCCGTTGCGATCCCGGGCGAGATTCAATGTCAGGCCGTGCACGGTAACGGTGTCCATCTCCAGGCGCTTGGAGAAAAGCGGTAGCAGCTTGACGCGGATAGACACCTTGTCGGTGCTGGCGAATACGGGGTTGTCGAATCCGGCCGCGTTGCTGAGTGCAATCTTGCCGAGCTTGAGACCGATCCACGGAAACACGCTCAACTCGATATCGCCGTCGATGCGCAGGTCGCGACCGGTGCGCTCCTTGACCTGGGCGATCAGTTCTTGCTTGTAATCGTTGGGATCGATTACCAGCGGCAGCACGATCGCCGCGGCGACAAACAACACGACGATGACGCCGACCACGCCAACCAACCACTTGAGCGGCCCTTTCATGACTCTCCTCCCTGGTGCGGGAGTATTGTACACGCCCAGGTGTTTTCTCGGAGCGCCCTACCAGCCGCCCCCGCCACCTCCGCCGCCGCCGCCTCCCGAGGATCCTCCACCGCCGCCTCCCGAGGAGGATCCAGGCGCCGTGGACGAAGACGAAACCGTGCTGCTCAACGAATTCCCCAGGGAAGACGCGAAGGAACCGATGGAGTGACCGCTGAATTGCCGCCCATGGTACCAATTCGGCGCTCGGTAGCTGCCGTCGTGCTGGGCCCGCGCGATCACGTCACTGAACTTGTCGCCCCACACCTCCTCCACGTCCAGCGCCACCGCGTAGGGCAGATAACGCTCGAACAGCTCCGGTGTCTTTTCCGGTGGATGCTTGAAACGCAGCTCGTCTTTCTCCGCTACCTCCAGGTATTCACGAAAACCGTCGACCTTGTCGAGCAACTTTCTACCCAGGCGGGTCGGGGCTTTCATCAGCTCATAAAAAATCCAGTTGACGAAAATCACCACGAGCAACGTCACTACGAGGGTCACGCTGGCGGCCTTGGCCAGGAAGATGATGCCCATGATTTCGCCGCCGAAAAACGGCAGCGCGAACGCGGTAATGAACACGGCACCGGTGACGCCGACAAAGCCGTTGGCATTTTGCCAGGCCAGGTACACGGCCTTGCTCAAGACAAAAACACCGAAACTCCAGCCCGACAGCCACACCACCATGAACGCCGCTGGCGCCATCTCGGAAATGCTCGGACTCATGAGCACTGCAGCAGCGATGGTGATAATACTGATGACTATCCCCAGTACCGTGTAACTCACGTTGGTCTTGAAGTAACGCTTCTCGTAATCGGCCTCCAGGGAAAGACCGTGGGCTCGGATGGTGGACTTGATGCGCTTGTGATTGCTTCGTTCCAGCTCCAAACGGTCACCGTCGGCGAACAAATGCCGCAACAGAGCGGATTCACCTGCTGCCAGTTTTCCGCTGGCGCCGGGGATTTTCTCGAGCACATAGTCGCCGTCGTCGTCATGTATGACGAGATGGCCGTTTACGGCCAGATTAATCAATGCCGCCGAGAAGGCTCTGTTGTCATAATCCATGCGCCGCACGTAGCGCATGGATGCCGGGGAATAG
>JAACFO010000309.1 GCA_009937425.1 Gammaproteobacteria bacterium | reverse complement strand
GCGTAGTAAGAGTCCGGGTGATCGCTGGAAAATCTGATTGCGTTCACGTGCGCAGCAAGCGCTGGATCAAAAGAGCGGTTTGTCCGGCTCCGCCTGGTAGCGTGCGACGGAGGCGACAATTTCGGCCTTGGCCTCCTCGGGCCCCAGCCAACCTTCGACCTTCACCCATTTGCCCACCTCGAGGTCCTTGTAGTGCTCGAAGAAGTGCGCGATCTGGGCGAGCATCGAAGCGGGCAGATCACGAAAGGAGTTCACATCCCGGTAGAGATCCGTAAGGGCGTCCAAGGGCACCGCGAGAATCTTCGCGTCGGGCCCGGCATCGTCACTCATGTTCAGCATACCCACCGGGCGGCAACGAATGACGGAACCGCTGATGAGCGGGTACGGAGTAGCCACCAGCACGTCCACGGGATCGCCGTCCTCACTGAGGGTGTGGGGTACGTAGCCATAGTTGCAGGGGTAGTGCATGGCGGTGCCCATGAAGCGATCGACGAATACCGCGCCGGTGTCTTTGTCCACCTCGTACTTAACGGGATCGCTGCGCAAGGGAATCTCGATGATGACGTTGAGATTGTTAGGCACATCCTGCCCGGGGCTCACGAGATTGAGAGGCATGCTCGCTCCTGACGTGATTTCCGCGGCAGTATAGCAGCGGCGAAGATTGTAGAAGATGGCTATTTACACTATAGTTCCGCGGCTTCGCAGGGGCCCCCGGGGAGAGAAAAATGAGCTTTAACGCACTCGTGCCAATGGTTTTCGGTGCCATCGGCCTGATTGTCGCGTATTTCATCTACCAGAAGGTTCGGGAATATCCCGAAGGCGAATCCAAGGTCGTGGAGATCGGCGAGGAAATCCACCTGGGCGCCATGGTCTTCATGCGCCGCGAATATCTGATGCTGTTCTGGTTCGCCCTGGTGCTGTTTCTAATCCTGCTTTTCGCTCCCGGCCTGGGCGTCGGAACGGCCATGGCCTTCCTGGTTGGCGCACTGACGTCCGCCGGCGCCGGCTACATCGGCATGAACACCGCCACCCGCGCCAACGTGCGCACCACCACGGCAGCCCACACCAAGGGACCTGCCGAGGCTCTGACCGTGGCTTTCTTCGGCGGCTCCATCATGGGTCTGGCGGTGGCATCACTTGGACTGCTGGGGCTCGGCACCCTGTATCTTTTCTTCGGCGGCGACCCCGAGACCGCCCACACGATTCACGGTTTCGGTATGGGCGCCTCCAGCGTGGCGCTCTTTTCCCGTGTCGGCGGCGGTATTTTCACCAAGAGCGCCGACGTGGGCGCGGACCTGGTGGGTAAGCTGGAAGCCGGCATTCCCGAGGACGACCCGCGCAATCCCGGCGTCATCGCCGACAACGTGGGCGATAACGTTGGCGACGTGGCGGGTATGGGCTCGGATATCTTCGAGTCCTATTGCGGCGCCATAATCGCGACGATTGCCATGGCATCCACCATAGCGGCCGACATCATCGACCCTCTTGGCGAGCGCCAGGCACTCATGTTCCTGCCACTGGCACTGGCCTCCCTGGGACTGGTGTGCTCCATCGTGGGTATCTTTCTGGTACGGCGTTTTTCCGCCAGGAAACCGGAAGTGGCGCTGCGTATCGGTACCATCGGCGCCACTGTCGCGTTCATCGTGCTGTCCTACCTGGTTATCGTCGCCACCGGTGTTTCCGCCGGAGTCTGGGGAGCGGTAATCTTCGGCGCCTTCGGCGGCATCATCATCGGGTTGGTTACGGAGTACTACACTTCCAGCAGCCCGGTGCGCCACATCGCCAAGCAGGGCGAGACGGGAGCCGCGACGGTGATCATCGCCGGGCTTGCCATCGGCATGAAGTCGGTGGCCATTCCGATGCTCACCATCTGCGCCATCATCGCCATCTCCACCCAGCTGGTGGGGCTTTACGGCGTCGGCATCGCCGCCGTCGGCATGCTCGCCACGGTCGGCATCACCATGGCCATCGATGCATACGGACCCGTGGCGGACAACGCCGGCGGCATCGCAGAGATGTCCGGTCTGGGACCCGAGACACGGGCCATTACCGACTCCCTGGATGAGCTGGGCAACACCACCGCCGCCATCGGCAAGGGCTTTGCCATCGGCGCCGCCGCCCTGGCGGCCCTCGCTATCATCACGGCATACGTGGAGACGGTAGCCGCCCGCATGCCCGGTTTCTCCCTCGAGCTCAGCGATCCCATGGTGCTTATCGGCCTGTTCATGGGCGGAATCCTGCCGTTTCTGATCGGCGCTATGACCATGGAGGCGGTGGGTGACGCAGCCTTCGAAATGATCAACGAGATCCGTCGTCAGTTTCGTGAAATCACCGGCCTGCTGGAAGGAACGGCGAAGCCGGACACAGCGCGTTGCGTCGATATCGCTACCACCGCGGCGCTGAAGAAAATGGTGCCGCCCGGGGTTCTGGCGGTGGCGGCGCCCTGGATCGTCGGCTTGGGTCTCGGCCCGGAGGCCCTCGGCGGCCTACTGGGAGGCGCCCTGCTCGGCTGCGTGTTGCTGGCGTTGACCATGGCGAACGCCGGTGGTGCCTGGGACAACGCCAAGAAGTACGTGGAAAAAGGCCATCACGGCGGTAAAGGATCCGTTAC
>JAACFO010000308.1 GCA_009937425.1 Gammaproteobacteria bacterium | reverse complement strand
CGGCCACGCCAGGATTCCGAGCCGCCATTACTTGTGGCCGACGTATCCCGGTTGAAGGACGTCATCGGATGGACGCCGAGCTACGATTTAGAGAAAGGTATCGACGAAACTATCGCCTGGTGGCGACAACAGGGTGATTGAACCCACAACCGGACGGAGTGAAACGTGAAGCTGACCATCGATAATGACAACGCCATCTTGCTCGTCGAGGAGGGCGGCTCACGTTCGACCCTGGATCTCTACAGCCCCGAAGCGCTGGAACTCGTTTCGCTGCAATGGGTGCGCCTGGGTTGGCAGATGAAGTACCCCTATACCTTCTCGTGGCTGGGGCGGCCCATCATTCAGCTACCGGAAGACATGGTGCGCACCCAGGAGGTGATTTACCGGCTCGAGCCCGACGTCATCGTCGAGACCGGCATCGCCCATGGCGGCTCGTTGATCTTCAACGCGGGTCTGTGCCGGCTCATGGGCAAGGGACGAGTCGTCGGGATCGACATCGAAATTCGCCCGCACAACCGCCAGGCCATCGAAGCCCACCCGCTATTCGACCTCATCTCGATGATCGAGGGCAACTCCGTGTCGCCGGAAGTGGTGGGTAAGGTCGATGATCTCGTGGGTGACGCGCAGACCGTGCTGGTAATTCTCGATTCCAATCATACGAAGGAGCACGTGCTGGCAGAGCTGGAGGCCTATCATCATCTGGTGACGCCCGGCTCCTATATCGTCGCCACCGACGGCGTCATGCAATGGGTGCACGACGTACCCCGCGGCGATCCCGCATGGAAGGAGGACAATCCGTCAGAGGCTGCCCACGAATTCGTGAGGGCGCACCCGGAATTCGAAGTCGAGCAGCCACCGTGGCCGTTCAACGAGAGTCCCCTGGAGAAGAACGTGACTCACTGGCCGGACGCCTGGCTGAAGCGGACAAAAGCCTGATAGGCACACCAGACGATCAGATCCGCGACCAGGACGACGACGCGAAAACCACCTATGAGGGCGGCGAGCCCCATGAAGCCGATGCCGCCTTTCAACAGCTCGCTGGCGACGAGCTCGAACACTCCGAGCCCCTGTGGAGCGAAGATCGCTAAAAATCCGATGCCCCAGGAAAAAAGGTAAATACCACCCATCTCGACCTGGGAATGGTCGCCGGTTGAGGACGGAAAGGCGTTGAGATAGAGCAGAAAGGCAATGGCCGCCCCCAGCCAGAATATCGCCACCACGCCGATCCCTGACGCGTAAGCCGACAACGAAAGGTGGTCGGGCAGCCGCAGAATGCGCGCGTTGAGCACAATCCGGATGACAGGCAGGGCGGCGACGGCCGCGAGGCTCGCCAGGGCCGCGATAAGGCCCAGCGCATCCGGGCCGCGGGTAACGAACACCACCGCCCCACCGACGGCAAGCGTCACGGCAGCGGCCAATCCATTCTCCAGCAGCACGAAGGCACCCAGGTGGCGCGGCTGTACGCCGCTCTCGTGGTAGTCCATGACGCGACCCACGGTGTGCCAGATCCCCCCGGGAACATAGCGCGCCGGCAGTCGAGCGGCATGGGTCGAGAAGGCCTGCCACCAGGTCACTTGCGAGCCACAGGCGCGCAGCACGAACACCGCCAGCGCCGGCGAGAGCAGATGGAGCAGACCCCAGACGATGGCGGCCAGCCCCAGCAGGGGCAACGACGCTTCGCTCACGACACTCAGGAGATCGTCCCTGGCCTGCCAGGCGAAGTAAGCGAGAAAGGCGAAGGCTACCGGGGTGAACAGTGTCTTGGCCCAACGCAGCCCGACTCGGGCCGGCGCAGGCCAATCCAGTCCAACTTGCCGCGGGGAATTACTCACCTGCCTGTTCCAGCGCGGCTGTTTCAGCGCCGTCCTGCCACGTAGCGCACGGGTAGCGAAGGCAGAAGGGCGAACAGCAGACACAGCCGTTCCGTCCACGAGATGCGCGCACTCCATACGACGCGCACCAAACCGATGGGAAGCCGCAGCAGGGGAAACCATCGGTCGAGCCAACTGTTCGCTTGCCCGTACTCTTTGCTGGTGTAACGTTGCATCCGCTCACGGTGACTTTCCCTGGCGCGAATTTCGCGCCGATTCCACCACGCATCCGGCACGTGCACGAAGTCTCCCATCAGCACCAGATCCGACAACAGAACCAGATCGGCGCCGGCAAAGCTCTGCATTCCCCGGGTACGACGAAGATAGTCCAATCGCAAGACGCCTAACACCGGGTGCATGTTTCCCCAAAATACAGTGAAGAAGCGCGCCATCGGATCCATTCCCCGTGTGTCGGAGTAGCCCGCCACCCGCTCGCTGCGCTTGCCGGTCTCGTCGATCCAGTACGAGGTGGCGAACGCAATCGCGGCGCTCTCGTTTGATTCCAGCCTGGCGACGCTTTCGGAGATCAAGTTCTCGGACCACTCGTCGTGGCCAGCCGCCCACATGAAATACTTGCCCGTCGCCATCGATTGAACGTGCCGAAAGTTCGCGGCGGCGCCGATATTGTGATCCGCGCAAGCGTACTCGACGCGCTCGTCCTCACTCGCGGCACGAAGCCCGATCTCCTTCGTCCCGTCGGTAGAGGCGTTGTCCGCGATCAGGATTCGAATATTCCGATA
>JAACFO010000135.1 GCA_009937425.1 Gammaproteobacteria bacterium | reverse complement strand
GCATTGAAGTGTACGCAGCCTGCGAGATACTGCAGGTAGTCCGGTGCGAAAGGATCGAGGCGTAGAGCTTTATTACAAAATTCAATTCCCGCCTGATGCTCGCCTGAGCACGCATTGATAAGACCCATCCAGGCGAGAGGTCCTGACGCATTCGGACAGAGTTTAACTGCGCGTTCGGCATGGACTTTTGCCTGTTCCAGGTCTTTCAAACGAAACAGATAGGCCTCGGAGAGATACCAGTGTCCGGTGTATTCAGTCTCATCGAGTTCGACCGCTGAACGTCCATGGGTAAGCGCTGACTCCAGCGTCTCCGCGGGGGATCCCCTCCAGCACCTGCGCCAATTGAGTAGTTCAACTCCGACAAGGACTGCGTGAGCGGAACCGTTCTTGGGATCAATCTCCAAAGCCCGCTCAGCTAACTCCGTCGCTGTCTCAATGCCCGCCTTGGTCCACTGATACATTAACTGCCAGGCCCTTTGCGCTAGATCATAAGCTCTGAGATCCATCGGGCGGCGGTCCGCTCGCTCGAGTTCGGCAAGGCGGACTCTACTGGGAAGCGCACCCACGATCGCAGCGACCACTTCATCCTGTACAACAAAGATGTCATCGAGGTCCCGGTCGTAACGATCCGCCCAGACCTCACTTCCACTGAGTGCGTCTACGAGCTGGGCAGTAATCCGCACCTGATTTCTGGATCGTCTTACACTCCCTTCAACGATGTACTGCACGCCCAACTGGTGAGCAATTTCTCCTATGTCGACATCTTTCTGTTTAAAACGAAAAGTCGAGTTACCCGCAATTACGAATAACTCTCGATACCTTGAAAGCTCTGTAATAATATCTTCGGTAATCCCATCGCTGAAGTACTCGTGCTCGGGATCACCGCTCATATTGGTGAATGGCAGCACGGCAATCGACGGTTTGTCGGGGAGTTCGAGCATAGGCCGACCAGACCCGTCATCCGGCAGGTCTTTCTGGAGCACCGCGGTGGCGTGGGACTCTGGTGCCGGTACAGGTTCACCTGGCTTCAGTTTTGCAACAAAAACCCGTACCGGCTGATCGAACCCTTTCACGGTATGCTCGCCCAAGCTCTCGAATGCGAATGGCAGTCGTACAGGCACCGTCTCGGAAACGGACCCTTGAACGACCACGCCACCGGGTTCAGCAAGCTGCTCGAGACGCTGAGCCAGGACCACTCCTGCACCGGTGATTGTACCGTCTGCAATCACAACCTCTCCCAGGCTGATCCCAACCCGAAGGTCAGGTCGAATATTGTCGGCCAGATTCTGGTTGTGGTCGGTGTTCTCGATTTGGAAGGCCAACGCTGCACAAACGGCATCCGAAGCACGCGAGAACTCGGCAACGAGCGCATCCCCCCTTATCTCGTGCGCGATTCCACCGTAAGCCTCGGTTGCGTTCGCTAGCCGCTGGAAAGCCGCCTGAAAACGTGCGTGGGCAAGAGTTTCATCCTTTTGAACCAACGTCGTCGATCCCACGACATCGGCGTGGAGAATGACAGCGAGCTTTCTAGATGCCGTCGTAGCCATGGGGGCGTCTCGCTCCAGGGGCTCAAGGACGAATCTACATGGATACTACCGTGGAGGGGCCGAAGATGGCGAGGGAAGGTTAGCTCTGGGGGTACCCGACGCGAGCTTCGCGGTTACTCCGCTGCCCTTGGTGTCCGGACGTAGCCGTTTTCGGTCGCTTAAGTCTTGGACAAAGTCTCTTTTAATCAGGTGGTCGCAGGTCCGAATCCTGCACGGTCTACTAGAATTTACGGATTGAGTTCGACTTTGCCGGTCAAGACGTCCCGAAATCGCTCCGGCAAAACGCGAACAGACTTCATTGCCTCAGTTTTCCACTTTTTGCCTCGACCGAGGAGATCAGACCATGCGTCTAGAAGGTCATCTGGACGATCTTCCAGTAGTGCTTCGATCAGCGTTTCCGCTTGGGCAATATCTTTTTTCGACTTGTCTCGGGAAGTGGCGGCTCGTCGTTGAGCGACGATGAGCTTGTGAAGTGCGTAACGCTCGGGCGTTGGTATACGCACTAGAACTCCGCTACCGGTGAGCACCGCGGCTCGCACTGTTTCGACCAGCAGGAAATCAAGAAATCTCAGTGCTGTTGCGTGCGCACCGAAAGCGGGAAGCTCTACGAATCCTTCCCGTGGTTTCCCTGTTAACGGCGTTAGTACATCCACTCGCAATGCTTGATCCGTGGTCTGCCAACCAGTGGATGGATTCTTGGGATTCAGATCCGGAATCTCGACAAAGCGCTCAGCTTTCGCGAGGGCATCGCCAATTGTCGGGTCGGTAGATTCATGAATGCCCAGCGATATAGAGGAGTCCTTTGCGATGTCAACATCGCCGGTATCGGCGAATTCATGCTGTAACCGTATTCCGAGTAGAGCAGAGTAGCAGCGGAAAGCATGGGTCCCGACCAGTACGCCGTTCAGCCGGAAGACGCCGGCGCGAGCCAGTTCTTCGATGACGCGTCCAATCCTGCGATCGGTCATGAGATAGCCGTCCGATCGCAGTTTTCTGATGAGGTCCCGTCGTCCTTTTGCAGCGCCTTTTGCTTCCGTAGACTGGGCCTTCAGTGTTTCGATTTGGTCCAGAAGTTGGGGCGTCTCCGCACCGACATATCGCTCATTGATGCGGGTGCCTATCCGGCGTCTGAGATACCAATAGGGATTGCCTTTTACGAGCCGCCGGACGAACGACCCCTCCTGCTCCGCCAGTTCCTGTATCTCGGCCAACTGCAACCGTTCCACCAGTTCGGAGTACACGGCCTGTGTCTGGAGGTCGTAGCGATAAATGGTCATCGTCGAGTTACCACACAATATCTGGCATCTGTGTGGTAACACTAGCGGTTACCACACAGAAATCAAGACCCGTGTGGTAACTAATGGCAGGGCGCCTGCCTTTTAATCAGGTGGTCGCGGATTCGAACCCTGCACGGAACACGCGCAAGCGAGTGACAGCAAAAAATTCCGCTCTCCGTTGCCTTCGCCCCGCTATTAGGCGATCCTGAAGCGCGAGTACGACTATTAGTTCACCAGGTCCCGGCCCTTGCGGGGGCCTTGATCATTGTTCCATGCACTCAGAAGCAAACATCGCGAGTTATAGTCTCGGAGAGGCAATAGCCAACAGCATCACCCACGGTCTGGGCCTGATCCTGGCTACTCTTGGACTGGTGGTGATCACCGTTTGTGCTGTTCGCTATGGTGATGCCTGGCATGTTGTAAGCGGGGCAATATTTGCCTCGACTCTGGTTCTGCTCTACGCCATCTCCACGCTCTATCACAGCATTCCCCACCCGCGAGCAAAACAGATCCTGCAATTACTCGACCACTCGGCAATTTTTCTTCTGATCGCAGGATCCTATACACCTTTTACCCTGGTAAGCCTGAACGGCGCCTGGGGCTGGTCACTGTTTGGCATTGTATGGGGCTTGGCCGTTCTGGGGATTGTGCTGAAGTGGAGTGCCTGGCGCCGCTATGAATGGCTTGCGCTCAGTCTCTATCTGTTGATGGGCTGGGTAGTAATTTTCGCCTTTGAACCACTGGTCACTGCGGTCGATCCTGGTGGACTGTGGTTGCTGTTGTTTGGGGGCATCGCATACACAGGCGGAATCGCCTTTTATCTTTGGGAAGCGCTGCCTTTCAATCACGCTGTTTGGCATTTGTTTGTCATTGCAGGCAGCACATTGCACTTCTTCGCGGTACTGTTTTATGTAATCCCCGCGCCTCCAGGGGTCTGAATCGCTTCATCCCCACCCGACTGACGCATCGCCACCGCGCGGCCCATCGGAAACTCGACACTTTGCATAACGACTGCATAGAGGACGAACTTCGGGCCCCACGGGAAGTCATAAGGATTACAAGCCGAATCGACCCTGCCGGGGGAAAATTACAGCCATGAAAAACGAAATCATCGACATGCTCGAGTTCCCGCGCCAGATAATTCGCGGCCAGATTCCCCTCGAGACATGCGCCCACGCTGGAAATTTCTCATCGGGTGATTCCGAGTGCCTCGTCTGCGAGACGCGGATGGAGTGCGAATGGCTATACCACAGCGACGAGTCGGCCGCGCTCACCGAGAAGCCCCTGGATGCCGTCGTGGATGCGCTCAATTTGGCAGTGCTCTATGTGGACGCGTGCGTAACCCGGGCGGGCCACGGTGTGCAGGTCTGTCACTGTGAGGCCTGCGACTGGCTCAGGCGGGCGCGGCGGCTGCACGAAACCGCCGTACGCGTACCCTGACGCGCATTCAGCGTGGCCTCGACCCCTGCTCTCGGCACGGCGCCCATACACAGGCCAGTCGCCCACGCGGGCCTCAAAAGCGAACTCTTGACGGAATTCGGACTCACGATCCCAACAAGAAGACGAGAATCGAGCATCGAACGGCAGAGAATGCCCCCCCTCTCCACACTATCCACAGGTTTGGTCGCGAGCTGAACGGGTAATTGCCCGAGAACCGGATTCATACATGCGTAGCCGCCGCCCGCGGTGTCAGCGTGGCGCCGCTGTCCTTTTACTACCGCGCACCATCCCGGCGCCAGGGCTTGTTCCTGGGATTCGGCGGCACTCCGCCCGATCAGATGCACGCTAACGTCAGGCGGCTGGCCGAGGCCATACACGCGGTGCAGAACCACCCACGAGACTGAACCGGATGTGGCGCGACTAATCGGTGGTATAAATGGAGGCGTTCCTAGTTGCGCGTTTTATGAGTAACCCGGACCAAGGGGAAAGTCGATGCGTTCGAGCACGGTAATTCATACGGTGAGCTGTCACGCTGAAGGCGAGGTCGGCGACGTCATCGTCGGCGGCGTTCAACCGCCGCCGGGAGATACGATTTGGGAGCAGTCGCGCTTCATTGCCAGAGATGAAACGTTGCGCAATTTCATGCTTAACGAGCCCCGCGGCGGCGTGTTCAGGCACATCAACCTTCTGGTGCCGTCGAAGAATCCCCAGGCGCACATGGGCTGGATCGTGATGGAGCCCGCCGACACTCCGCCAATGTCGGGGTCGAACAGCATGTGCGTGGCCACCGTGCTGCTGGAGACCGGCATCGTCCCCATGCAGGATCCGGTGACCCGCCTGATCCTCGAGGCGCCGGGAGGCATCGTCGAGATCGAAGCGGCCTGTCGAGACGGCAAGGTCGAGCGCGTCCGGGTGCGTAACCTGCCTTCCTTCGTCGACAAGCTCGATGCACATGTGGAGGTCGAGGGGCTGGGCACACTGACCGTCGATACGGCCTACGGCGGCGACAGCTTCGTCATCGTCGATGCGCAGGCCCTGGGCTTCGGGATCACCCCCGACGAGGCCCGCGACATCGCCGTGACGGGCATCCGCATTACCGACGCGGCCAACGAGCAACTGGGTTTCCATCATCCGGGCAACGCCGAATGGGCGCACCTTTCGTTTTGTCAAATCGCGGCCCCGGTCCGCGTCGTCGGCGCGGTCAAGACCGGACGCAACGCGGTCGTCGTGCGACCCGGGAAGCTCGATCGCTCGCCTTGCGGCACGGGTTGCTCCGCCCGAATGGCGGTGCTGCACGCCCGGGGCGAGCTGGCAATTAGCGAGCCGTTCCAAGGGCGCTCCATCGTCGATTCCGAGTTCGACTGCGTGATCGACGAGGCAATCGACATGGACGGCAAGGTCGCCATCGTACCCGCGATCTCGGGCCGCGCATGGATCACCGGCACACACCAGCACATGCTCGACCCAGACGATCCCTGGCCCGGCGGATACCGCCTCAGCGACACCTGGCCGGGCGCATGAGGGAAGGAACAGGGGGACGCACTCAATTTTCGGAGCCCTGCCAATGCTGCCGACGCGCCTGGTGCTGCACGGGGATTTTCGAGTTTTCAGAGTTCTCCCATTGCTAGCTGTCGCCGTTGCGCCGCGACAGCAGCGCCCGGGTCATCTGCGGCGCTGATCCGAGGTAGTTCGCGGGGTTGGTGAGCGCCTCTATCTCGGAGCGCTCGAACACCGCCGCAATCTCGGGCTGGTCGAGTAGGGCGTCGTCAAAGGCATTTCCAGTGGTTAAAGTGGTGCGACAGCAATCGTAAACGATGTCGTGCGCTTTCTGCCGACCGAGGCGTGGAGCAAGCCCCATCATGACCGCTTCCGCAACGATCAGTCCTTGAGTTACGTCCAATACCCGCGCCATTGCTCGCGGGCGTACATCCAGTCCCTCCAGCACCTCGACCGCCGCGCTCAGTCCACCGGATGCGACAATGAATGCCGTGGGAAGCGCGTGCCATTCGACGTGCCACTGTCCGCTCGCCCTCTCATGGTCCTGCACCATCGCGTCGAGCATGGCGGAGTGTTGCTCGCGGACAATCTTTGCCGAGGCAAGCATCATCTCCGAGGAAATGGGGTTACGTTTCTGGGGCATCGTTGAGCTCGCCCCGCGCCCGGCTACGAACGGCTCCAGCACCTCACCGGTTTCCGACTGCATCATCAGCATAATGTCGTATCCAATCTTGCCGATGGTTCCTGCAACCAGCGCCAACAAGCCGGACATCTCGGCGAATCCGTCTCGAATGGTGTGCCAGGTGATGTCCGGAACACCAAGGCCCAGCTCATCGGCCAAGGCATGTTGCGTGGCCAACCCTTGGTCACCGAGCGAGGCCAGGGTGCCAGCGGCCCCGGAGAACTCGACGACTTCGAGGCGCGGCTTGAGTTCCTGCAGTCGCGTGCAATGACGATCGATGGCAGAAAGCCACGTGGCGCACTTATACCCGAAACTTATGGGAAGTGCGTGCTGTAAGTGCGTGCGTCCTGCCATGGGAGTCTGCGCATGGGCCTCCGCCAATACGGCGAGCGCATTCGAGATGGCTTTCAAGTCGGCGCTTACGAACGTGAGTGCATCTCGGAACTGCAGTACATCGGCGGTGTCCATGATGTCCTGGGTTGTCGCTCCCCAGTGGCAATACTGCCCCAGCCCACCCTCTGGCCACTCGGACAGCTGCTCAACGAGCGGCAGGATCGGATATCCCACGATCTGTGTGCGTTCGGTGAGCTTCTGAAAATCTACACGCTCTACGCTCGCGACAGCTGTGATTGCACGCGCAGCCGGCTCGGGGATGACGCCGATGCGCGCTTGAGCGCGCGCCAGCGCCGCCTCGACATCGAGATACCGCTGCACGAGTGAACGGTCTGAAAAAATCGACCGCATGCGCGCGGTCCCGAACATTTCTCCGAAGATACTGTCAGCGCAAACGATGGAAGGCATGTGAATTCCCCATGGTATCCAAAGCACATACTAATGGCTCGAGCTTACGTGATTGAGAGCGTCTCGCGAGAATCGGGACGAAGACGTACACCCGTCCGGATCCACACTCACGGCGTCTGATAGCCCGGTGGATACTCGATGAACTCGAAGAGCACTCCAAGGAGCGAGGCGGGATGGGCGAAGGTGATCTTCACATCGGCATCGAAGCGGCGGCCCGCGAAATCCACCCCCTCGAGACACAGGTCGAACGGTACGTCCTCCACGAAGCGCACACCCTTTCGTTCGAGCACGAGGGCACCGTCCTCGATGTCTTTCACCGCGAATGCCACGTGATGCAATCCCGAGCCGCGTTTGCGCAGGAAGTCCGCAATCACGCCCTGGTCCTCGAGAGGCTCCATCAGCTCGAAGTCCACCTTGCCCAGTCGGCACATGCAGTAGCGCATCTGGTAGCGTTCCACCACCCGCACTGGCTCGGCCGTGGCGCCGAGCACTTCCACGAACAGCCGGGTCGCTTGTTCGAGGTCTTCCACCGCGATGCCAATTTCAGTGATTCGCTCAATATCCATGGCCTGCCTCCCGGGGCGGATTGTCGCCGGCATCTGAACTCGAGGAAAGTAATATCGGGATCTCGAGTGTCATTGCTTATAACATTCACGAGTCCATGATCTAATAAACCCAAGGAGAAACAAATGGACTATCAAGACATTATCTACGAAATTGATAATCAGGTTGCGTTCATTACCATCAACCGACCAGATAAATACAATGCTTTCCGTGGACGGACCGTGGAGGAGCTACTCGACGCCATAGTCAAGGCGGCCTGGGATAAATCCGTCGCAGCAATCGTCCTGGCTGGCATCGGGGACAAAGCCTTCTGCACCGGCGGGGATCAAACCTCCCGTGACGGTAGCTATGAAAGCGGACGCGGTATTCTCGGCATGCCGATCGAAGATGTACAGACTGCGATTCGCGACGCACCTAAACCCGTGATCGCTAAAGTACAGGGTTTTGCCATTGGCGGCGGCAATGTTCTGTGTACCCTTTGTGATTTCACCATCGCCGGTGAAAACGCAGTATTTGGTCAAGTCGGCACCAAGGTGGGTTCTGTTGATCCGGGATTTGGTACAGCGTTACTGGCGCGCTGCGTCGGTGAAAAACGCGCCCGAGAAATGTGGTATCTCTCTCGCCGATACTCCGCTCAGGAAGCTTACGACATGGGACTGATCAACACCGTTGTTCCTAACGATCAGCTTGATGATGAAGTGCGCAAATGGTGCGACGAGATTATTGAGAGAAGCCCAACGGCCATAGCGCTCGCCAAACGGTCGTTCAATCTCGATACGGAGCATATGCGCGGATTCGCATCCATGGGTATGCATGCTGTATCGCTCTACTACGATACCGACGAAGCCAAAGAAGGCGTGCGTGCATTCCGGGAAAAGCGCAAGCCGAATTTCCGTAAGTTCGTCTAACCGCAGGTGAAGAGAGAATGGCTGAGATCGACAAGCAAAACATAGCCTGGAGACCCAGCGAAGACCTCGTTAGAGACAGCAATCTCACTCATTTCCTGAAGTTTCTTGGCGTCGCCGATTTCGACGCTCTGGTGAAATTGGCTGACAAAGATCCCGACCGCTATTGGGACCGGGTCATTGAGTTCAACGACTATCGATTCATTAGACCCTATTCAAACGTTCGGGATACAACACGCGGAGCAGCGTCGGTGGATTGGTGCCAGGGTGGTACAACGAACCTTGTTCTCAATTGTCTCGATAAATGGCGCGATACTCGGACATATGAGAAGACCGCCGTCATCTACGAGGACGAAGCAGGGGCCAAGGGCACGCTTTCCTATCGCGAACTGGACCACGATGTCTGTCGATTGGCGGGGGGGCTGCGAAGCTTGGGTCTTGGTCGTAACGACGTTATCGGAATTTATCTTCCGACTTCTCCGGAGGCTATGGTTGCTTTCCTGGCGATCGCAAAAATTGGCGCGATCGTTCTGCCGATGTTTTCCGGCTTTGGCCCAGATGCCATTGCGATACGTGTAAAGGACGCAAATGCCAAGGCTATTGTGACGGTTGACGGCACCTGGCGACGGGGGCAGCCAAAGCCCATGAAGCCGGTCATCGATGAAGTTGCCTCCATCTGTCCTTGCCTCGAGCATGTCATCTTGCGGATCCGAACAGGTAGTGATGTCTCAATGATGGCCGGGCGGGATCATGATTGGGATCATTTGATTGCCAACATGCCGACGGATGCGCCAACCGAAGAAATGCGATCTACCGATCCCATGTTGCTCGCTTATACATCCGGGACGACTGGAAAACCGAAAGGCGTCGTTCACGACCATGTCGGTTTCGCCAATAAAGTCGGTCTCGACATGTGCATATTGATGGATTTGCGTGCCGCCGACCGATTCATGTGGATGAGCGACATGGGGTGGCTCGTGGGGCCACTTACCATTACGGCAAGCTGCCTGCAGGGCGCAACGGTGGTCCTTGTCGAGGGTGCGCCAAATGCACCCGAGCAGGATCGTTTCTGGCGTATCATCAGCGAGCATAGAGTCAGCTATCTTGGTGTAGCCCCAACCATCATCCGTACGATGATGCCCTACGGCGCGGATCAACTTCTACCTTACGACTTGTCCTGCCTGCGGGTCTTTGCCTCCTCGGGAGAAGCCTGGACTCCCGAAGCCTGGAACTGGCTTTTTGAGAATGTCGGCAAATCAAAGCTACCCATCCTGAATATGTCTGGCGGTACGGAACTCGTCGATATATTGACCTGCACCGTCATTCATCCAATAAAGCCATGCAGCTTCTCAATAGCGGTGCCCGGCATGAATGCAGGGATCTATGATGACGAGGGCGCAGAGCTGGCGGCAGGTCAAGTCGGGGAGTTGGTCGTTCGCAGTCCATGTCTCGGAATGACCCGTAGCCTTTGGAACGATGAAGAGCGCTACATCGATAGTTATTGGAGCAAATATCCCGGCGTCTGGCATCATGGTGATTTCGCAAGCCGCGACCGTGACGGCTTCTGGTACATACATGGACGATCCGATGACGTGATGAAGATCGGCGGAAAACGTATCAGCCCATCGGAAATCGAGGCGCTCGTCTTACGGAGCGACAAGATCGTTGAAGCAGCGGCAGTCGGCAGCAAGGATACTCAGAAAGGGCAAAAGATCGTGTGTGCCTGCGTTCTTGCACCCGGTGTCGAGGGTAGTGAAATCCTGGCCGATGAAGTGAGAAGCACCGTCGAATTGGGCCTCGGGCGCGCATTTCGGCCTAAGGAAATCGTATT
>JAACFO010000307.1 GCA_009937425.1 Gammaproteobacteria bacterium | reverse complement strand
CCTCGCTCTCGAGCTTCTTGTTTATGTAGTTCTCGAAGTCGAGGGTAATATCTCTGTGGTCGCGAACCCTTGTTTTGGCACCGAATAGATGAAGGTTCTCCGACTCCAGGGTGCTCGCCAAATCAACCTCGTAGGAGCGCTCCTTTATGATTAGCTCGGCAATTCGCTCCGCTGCTTCGAACCGGACCCGCAGTCGACCAAATTTGCCGAGCCACCCCACTTGTGGCTCGTCTAGCCCGAAGCCCTGAGATGTGATTTCCGGTGCCGAGGTGGATTGAGCAGGGGCAGTCAGGGAGACTGCCAGCGCGAGAGCCATCACGCACATTCGGAACACCCGGCCACACATGACGGCAACCTCCCTATTTGCTCTCTATCCAGTTCAATCCTAGGCGGCCCTCGCAGGTCCGAATTTGATCTGAGTCAACCATTCGATGGGTGCTCAGGCTTCATCATTGGTGCCATCTGAACGATGTCGGCAGGTCGGAGAGTGAGCACCTATTCTTGACGCCTTGGTGCCCCGGACTCGAATCGTGGATTTTGAAATCAGTGGAATCAGCGCGGCACCCTGGGTCCCGCTCGCCTGGGGTTTTCTCGTCGGCCTGGTGTTCTCAGTCGTCGGAGCGGCGGGCGGTATTCTCGCCTCTGTAGGCCTGATCTCGGTGCTCGGAGTCAGCAATGTGAATCTCGTCAAGCCCATGGCCCAAATGCTGACGTTGATTTCACCGCTCATCGCCGTGCCCAGCTACTTCAAGCAGCATCGGCTCGTACCCGGTCTGGCGTTATTGCTGGGCGCGGGCGGCATCGCGGGCGCGTTAATCGGGAGCACCCTTTCGCTCAACTACCTGGACGATCTACACGTATTCAAACCGGTCTTCGGGGTGTTTATTCTATTGATAGCACTGCAAGTGGCCTGGCAACTCCTCCGTCCCAAGCCTTCGGGTAGTACCCGGGCCGGGCGGGCCGCATCCGCGTTCGAGCATGTGGTTACGAAAGGAGAACCGGCTCACACGCTTGGTGTAAAGCAACTTGGATTTTCGGTAATGCGATGCGAATTTACCTTCGGCAACGAGCGTTTCGACTACAACCCCTGGGTCCCTGTCCTGGTTGGCGTCGGCATCGCAGTGATTTCCTCGGCTCTGGGGGTGGGCGGCGGGTTCCTGCTGGTGCCGTTCATGTCGATTGTGTTGGGTTTACCCATGACCATAGTCGCCGGAACCGCCGCACTGGCGATTTTCATCAGCTCCGTCACATCGATCGGCAACTACGTGCGTCTCGGCGTCGAGCTCGACCTTCCATTGCTGGCACTCATGCTGATTGGAACTGTTGCCGGATCTGTGCTTGGGCCGATATTGAGCAAATATCTCCGTGAGGCGTGGTTCAAAGCTCTGCTTATGACAATATTGGCCATGATCGGATTACGTTATCTGAGTGCGTGGTGAGCGGCCCATGGTGAAGGAGCAAGAAATGAGGAACAGACTGAAGATTATGTGCGTGGGTGTCGCACTCATCATGATGATTGTTCGCGTCGAGGCGTTGGACAACCCGGCCTCACAATCAGGGAGTTCCACGGCAGCACAGGAAAAACGACGCAGCCTGAGCCAGTTCACCAAAGGGGATGGAACGAAGGCTTGCTACGACCGCAGGAAACAGCCGCACACCGCTGTTACGGATCTTCACTTTCACTCGCAGCCCTTCGGCGGTCCAAGCATTCCCTACAAGGAGCAGATGGACTATTTCGACAGGTCAGACGTGCGCTTCGTACTGCTATACGGGATCGGGCAGCAACTGCCCTACGACAGTAGCTGCACCTATTACCTGGACTGCATCGGAACGCCAGCCAAACCCGGCATGAAGAATGATTTCGAGAACGCCGCGAACTACGTTGAGTATCCACAAGACAACACACACGTCGCTCTGTCCATGAGTTTCCCCGATCTTTCGGACCCGGAGGGCATTGCCGAGCGAATTCATCTCTTGGATGACGAGTACCCGAGTCTGTTTCAGTGGGTGGGTGAATTGAACCTGCACAAGGAGGCGCTGCGGGGCAATGGCCACGTGCCGGCCTCCATCGAGGACATCGGGCGGTGGAAGGACTTCATGCTAATTCTAGAGGAGCGTGGCATTCCGCTGGCACTACACGCGGATCTCGGCCATGACGATAACCCCACCGAGCATCTGCATCTGATGCAGGAAGTGCTCCGCCGGTATCCCGACAACAAGATCGTCTGGATGCACATGGGACTCTCCCGCGAGTTGGTGGATATGGACCCCGTGCAGCACATCGATCTCATGTCCAGACACCTGGACGAGAACCCGAAGCTTTTTCTCGACATCTCCTGGACGGTTCTCGCCGAGGCCTACTTCGACACACGCGAAAAGCGCTCCCTTTATGTGGAGTTTTTCAACGCATTCCCATCTCGCATTCTGGCCGGAACAGATTTCGTGGCTGCGGGCAATAAGACCTTTGAGGTTTACTGGAACGAAGCGAACATCACGGGGGAAATCCTGGCCGATTTGGATGACAATGCCTTCCGCGCTATTGCCTTGGGACAGAACTATTTCGACCTCGCGCCGGGCCTCGCCGAAAAGTTCGAGGCGCCACAGATCTGCCGCGAGTAGCCAGCCCCTTTCAGCA
>JAACFO010000134.1 GCA_009937425.1 Gammaproteobacteria bacterium | reverse complement strand
GCTGTCCCCGGGAAGCTGCCTGCCCAGCGTTACGCAAAGCAGAATGATCGTCACCCTCACGAGGCTACGCCAGACACCGTGTTGGATAAACTTGCGCGAATCGGTAATCACCGCCTGATCCAGTAAAATCGGCCTGGTGCGTTTAACCAGGTTCTCACAGAAGCGGACGTCTTCCAGGCGCTGCACGTCGGGAAATCCCCCCAGGTGCGAGAACAGTGAGCGGCGGATGAACATTGCCTGGTCGCCGAAGATGATGCGCGACCGGGTACAGCGAATGTTGTCCACCAGGGAAATGAACCACAGTCCGAATCCCCGTCCGGAGAAGCGGTGACGGAAGCCTCCCGCTGCGACCTCCCGGGGCAGCTCGGCAATTTGCGCCAATCCATTCTCCGGCAACAGGGTGTCGGCATGCAGGAACAACAGCCATTCGCCCCTGGCCTTCGCCGCCCCCGCATTCATCTGCGATGCCCGTCCTTTAGGGGCCTGCACGATTCGCAGGTCCCGGTGGCGCCGGGCGATGCTCCTGGTGCCATCGGTGCTGCCGCCGTCGACCAGGATTACCTCGTAGTCGCCTGGCTGGGAGCACAGGCGTGCCAGGGTGTCCGGCAGGGCGCGTTCCTCGTTGTATGCAGGGATTACGATGGAAATCATGGGGCAAGATCTTGCGATTCGTTCTCAACTGGGGTAGACCGATAATACCTGCAGTTGGTTCATACCCATGGAGAAGAGAGAATGACTATCAGCGTTGGTGATCGGATTCCGAATGTGACCATGAACCACATGACCGGCGACGGGCCGGCGGAACTCAGCAGCGAAGAGCTGTTCAGCGGCAAGAAGGTCGTGCTGTTCGCGCTGCCCGGCGCCTTTACGCCGACCTGCTCGAAATCCCATGTTCCCGGATTCGTCGCCAATGCCGACAAGCTCAAGGCTGGTGGGGTAAACGAGATCGTCTGCCTGTCGGTGAACGACGCATTTGTGATGGATGCCTGGGGCAAGGATCAGAACGCCGAAGCACTTCACATGGTGGCCGATGGCAGCGCCAATTTCACCCAGGCCGTGGGCCTCGAGCTTGACCTGACGGCGAGGGGAATGGGCATGCGCTCACAGCGCTACGCCATGGTGGTAGAAGATGGTGTGGTCACGGCGCTAAACGTGGAAGAGCCGGGGAAGTTCGAAAAAAGCAGCGCTGAGGCGATGCTGGCGCTGTTGTAATCTCATTCATTTCAGACGGGAACATCGGACCTTCGTCACACTCCGGGCGGCCGGTATCGTCCATAATAGGACGAATTCTGTGGTCATATGGGTGCCGGCCGTGCGCGTTTCCGGCATCTGCCAGTGGAGCAGCAAACCATGAGCCTGCTTTGGAGGAGTTACCAGCGGCCGATGGCCGTTACCGTCGGGATCCTGCTGATCCTGCTTTGTGGGTCGCCGGCGAACGCGACTCACAAGACCGATCACCGTTTCACTGTCTGGGGTGAAATCAAATACGAGGATGGCACACCTGCCGCGGAGATCGTCGTCCATTTGATGGTCAAGGACGGAGCGCCCATGGGCGAGGTCAAGACAGACAAGAACGGGCGTTATCGGCTTGTTCTCCACGTGCACAATGAAGATGTATATAAGGTATTCGATATGCGCGTAAATAACGTAACGCGCAAGGTGCGACTGTTGTTCAGTCCCCATGACCTCCAGACGGAGCGTGGCCAGCGCGTGGACCTGGTCGTGAAGCGTCAAGGGGAATTCGAGACCTCGGGAATTCAGACCCAGTAATCTCCAGTCAAGGATCGGCAAAATCCATGCGCGTTTACGGACTCGATTTCACCAGCGCACCCCGGCGCGGAAAACCCATAACCTGTGTAGCTGCTACGTTGATCGAGCAGGCCCTGCATGTGGAGAGCCTGGTCGTGTTCGAGTGCTTCGATACCTTCGAGAATTTCCTCGGCAGCCCCGGTCCGTGGATCGCCGGCATGGACTTTCCGTTCGGGCAGCCGAGGAAGCTGCGCGAGAATCTGGGCTGGCCCGACAGCTGGGGCGAGATCGCGCGGCTCGTGGGCGACATGAGCCCCGAGGAGTTCGAGGGCCTTTTGACGGAGTACCGGGAACCCCGCGAGCCGGGTGATAAGCACCATCGCCGGGATACCGATGTTCTGGCGCACTCCCAGAGTCCCATGACCCTGTTCGGCGTGCCGGTTGCGAAGATGTTCTACAGAGGTGCTCCACTGCTCGAACGTTGCAAGGTGAACATCATCCCCTGCCGTCCCCTCAACAAGGATCGCTACGTAGTGGAAGCGTACCCGGCGCTGGTGGCGCGCCGTTACATCGACAAGACCAAGTACAAGAGCGACGACCGCCGCCATCAAACCCCGGTCCGCGCAGACGCACGACGCAAGTTGCTGGACGCACTGCAGGGCCCTCGGCTGGAAAAGGATTTCGGGCTGAGTCTCGATCTCCCGGATGGATTGACCGGCGAATTCGTCGCCGATGCCAGTGCGGATTGCCTGGACGCTCTTCTGTGCACGATTCAAAGCGCCTGGGCGTGGACGCTACGAGACCAGAACTACGGGATACCTGCGGGTGTCGACCAGACGGAAGGCTGGATAGTGGATCCCGGGCTGTTGAGTGAATCGGATGTGAAAGCTGTCCGCAGCTTGGGTTAGGCCCGCGAAGCCCAACCCGCAGCTTTAGATAACGCCCTTGTTCTGCAATTCAGCGATTCGCTCTTCGTCGTAACCAATCTGCGCCAGGATCTCGCGGCTGTGCTCACCATGGCCGGGGGCCGGGCGTTCCACGCTGAACACAAAATCGCTCATGTGCAGGGGAAAGGCGAGCTGATCCGACTTGATGTCGGCGTCGTCGCTTGTGACGAACATGCCCCGTTCGACCATATGTGGGTGGTGTCGCGCTTCCGCCGGTGACAGCACCGGCGAGGCGCAACAGTCCACGCCGGCCAGGCGCTCGACCCATGCGTCGCGGCTCGAGGATCTGAAGATCTGCGCAACCTCCCCGCGGACCCGATCCGCCGTTTCGCCGCTCACCATGTGGTGTTCGATCAGGTCCGGACGGGCGACCGCCTCGCAAAAGGCCTGCCAGAACTTCGACTCGAGGGCTCCCAGCGCCATGTAGCCACCATCGGCGGTTTCATAAACACCGTAGCAGGGGAGACCGCCGTTCAATGCATCCTCGCCACGTGGCCGGGCTTCGCCTTCCCAGGTGGCACGGGCAAAAGGTACGACATTGTGGGCCAGGGTGCAGTCGGTCATGGCCACATCCACGTAGCGCCCCTCGCCGCTGCGCTGCGCGTCAACGAGCGCGGCGAGGATCCCCATTACCGCGCTCAACGCGCCGCCCAGCAGGTCGGCGATCTGCAAATTGGGTATCGTCGGCGGGCCGCCGCGGGCACCGGACTGGTGCAGCACGCCGGCGTAGCCGCAGTAGTTGATATCGTGGCCCGCTACATCACGCAATGGCCCGTCCTGCCCGTAACCGGAGATCGAGCAAAAAACGATGCCCGAATTGCGGGCCCGCACACGCGCATAGTCGATGCCGAGCCTGGCCATGACGCCGGGGCGAAATCCTTCCAATACCACGTGGGATTCGGCCACCAGGTCCATGAAGGCCTGGACGCCGTCGGCCTGCTTTAAATCCAGCTTGAGGCTGCGCTTGTTGCGGTTGATCTGACCGAATACCGGCGCCGGGCCCGCCTTCTCGCCGCCCTTGCGGTGACGGGAATAATCACCGGGACCCGGGTCCTCGATCTTGATGACATCGGCGCCCAGGTCCGCCAGGTGCAGGCTGCACACGGGCCCGGGAAGAAGCCGCGTCAGATCGAGAACGCGAATGCCGGCGAGTGGTTTATTGCTCACGGGGAAAGGAAAAAGGGGACAGATCTATTTTCCCCCTGTTGGCGTTGACTATCATCGCTGCAAGAGAGGGGAAAATAGATCTGTCCCCTTTTTCCTAACCCGTTTTCTGCAGCTCGGCTTCGAGTTCCGGCAGGGCCTGGAACAGGTCCGCCACCAAGCCGTAGTCGGCGACCTGGAAGATTGGCGCTTCCTCGTCTTTGTTGATGGCGACGATGACCTTGCTTTCCTTCATGCCGGCGAGATGTTGGATAGCACCGGAGATGCCCACCGCCAGATAGAGATCCGGCGCCACGACCTTGCCGGTCTGGCCGACCTGATAGTCGTTGGGCACGTAGCCGGCGTCCACGGCGGCCCGGGATGCGCCGATGGCGGCATTGAGTTGATCGGCGATGCTCTCCAGCATTTTGAAGTTTTCGCCGCTTTGCATACCCCTGCCGCCGGATACGACAACCCGCGCCGATACCAACTCCGGGCGCTCCGACACCGTGAGGTCCTGGCCGGCGAAGCTGGAGATGCCCGCATCCTGCGCCGCCGTCACTGCTTCCACACTTGCGCTGCCGCCTTCGGTGGCGGCGTCGTCGAATGCGGTCATGCGCACGGAAATCAATTTGACCTTGTCGTTGGATTTTACCGTCGCGATGGCATTGCCGGCGTAGATGGGGCGTACAAAGGTATCGGCGTCCTTGATCTCCGTGATATCGGAGATGGAGGATACGTCCAGAAGTGCCGCGGCCCGCGGCAGGAAGTTTTTGCCGAATTTGTCTGCGGGTGTCAGCACGTGGCTGTAGTCACCGGCGAGACTGACGACCAGCGCCGCCAGGTTTTCAGCCAGGCCGTGGGCATAGCGCGCATCGTCGGCGCAACGCACCTTGCTGACGCCCACTACCTTGGCGGCGGCGTCCGCCGCCGCGGCGCAGTTTTCACCGGCGACCAGTACCTGCACATCGTCGCTGAGCTGGCTGGCGGCGGTAATGGTATTGAGAGTTGCCGAGCCGAGGCTCTCGTTGTCGTGTTCCGCTACGACCAGTACGCTCATTCAGATCACCTTCGCTTCGCTACGGAGCTTTTCCACCAGCTCTTGAACACTTTCTACCCGGATGCCCGCTTCGCGCTTGGCCGGCTCGACGACCTCCAGGACGGTCACGTGTGGGGTGACGTCGACGCCCAGCTCTTCGGGCGTCACGGTTTCCATGGGCTTCTTCTTTGCTTTCATGATGTTTGGCAGTGAAGCAAAGCGCGGCTCGTTCAGTCGCAAGTCCGTGGTGATGACCGCCGGCAGATTCAGCTTCACGATCTCCATGCCGCCATCCACTTCCCGGGTGACCTTGAGGCTGTCGCCTTCGAATTCCAGTTTCGATGCGAAGGTACCCTGGGGCCAGCCCAGAAGGGCAGCAAGCATCTGACCGGTTTCGGAATGATCGCCGTCGATGGCCTGCTTGCCGGCAATCACCAGCCCCGGCGATTCGCGCTCCACCAGGGCTTTCAGCAGCTTTGCCACCGCAAGCGGCTCGAGTTCTTCTTCGGTTTTTACGAGAATTCCGCGATCCGCTCCCATGGCGAGGGCCGTGCGGATGGTTTCCTGGCAGCGCTCGATGCCCATGGAGACCGCGATGACCTCCTCGGCGGTGCCCGCCTCCTTGAGGCGCAGGGCTTCTTCTACGCCGATTTCGTCGAAGGGGTTCATGGACATCTTGACGTTGCTGGTCTCGACACCGCTGCCGTCTCCCTTCACCCGTACCTTGACGTTGTAGTCGATTACCCTTTTGACCGCGACCAGAATCTTCATGACTGTTGCCCTGCCAGGCGAGAATACCCATGCCCAAAGGATGCGAAGGGTAGTACGTTGCGGGGCATGGCGCAATGACGTTCATACGGGAAAAACAGGCCTTTTTGCAGCGCCCCTTTTGTGCTTGCCGGGGCGCAGCAGGGCAGGGAAAATGCGGGCGTAGCGCACAGGATCAGACCGGGGAGGTGAGTGGTGGAACGCGAATCCATGGAGTTTGACGTCGTGATCGTTGGCGCCGGTCCATCGGGCCTGGCGACCGCCATCCACCTGCGTCAGCTTTGCGCGGCCGGGGACACGGACTTGAGCGTTTGTGTTGTCGAAAAGGGTTCCGAGGTCGGCGCCCACATCCTGTCCGGGGCCGTACTCGAGCCCCGCTCGCTCACCGAATTGCTGCCGGATTGGAAAGAGTTGGGCGCCCCGCTCAATACGCCGGTCACGGAGGATCGTTTGCTGTTTCTGACCCGCAAGGGAGCTGTGCGCCTGCCGACGCCGCCTCAAATGCACAACCAGGGTAACTACATCATCAGCCTCGGCAACCTTTGCCGCTGGCTGGGTGAGCAGGCCGAGAACCTCGGGGTCGAGATATTTCCCGGCTTCGCGGCCGCAGAGGTGCTCTACGACACGTCCGGCGCGGTGCGCGGCGTCGCTACCGGCGACATGGGCGTCGGCATCGACGGTGAGCCCAAGGCCAGCTTCGAGCCGGGGGTAGAGCTTCTCGGCCGGCAGACGGTTTTTGCCGAGGGCTGCCGCGGGTCGCTGACCAAAACGCTGATGGAACGATTCCGCCTTCGCGAGGGTGTCGATCCGCAGACCTACGGCATCGGCATCAAGGAGTTGTGGGAAATTGACCCGGCGAAGCACAGGCAGGGCCAGGTCATCCACACCATCGGCTGGCCCCTGGACCGATCCACCTACGGCGGTTCCTTCGTCTACCACCTGGAAGATAATCAATTGGCCGTCGGATTCGTGGTGGGGCTCGACTACCAGAATCCGCACTTGAGTCCTTTTGACGAGATGCAGCGATTCAAGACCCATCCGCGGGTACGGCCCATGCTGGAAGGCGGCCGCCGTGTGGCCTATGGGGCGCGCGCTCTCAACGAGGGCGGCTACCAGTCTATTCCCAAGCTCACCTTTCCCGGCGGATTACTGGTGGGGGACACCGCCGGTTTTCTCAACGTGCCGAAGATCAAAGGCACCCACACGGCGATTAAATCCGGCATGGTGGCGGCGCAGACAATCCATGAAGCGCTCACCGGTGACGAGGCGGGCGGGCGTGAGCTGGAGGAATACCCAAAACGGTTGAAGAACACCTGGATGTGGGAGGAGCTTCGGCTGGTGCGCAATATCCGGCCGTCCTTTCGTTGGGGCTTATGGGGTGGGATGGCCTACGGTGGAATCGACACCTACCTTCTGCGCGGACGCGCGCCGTGGACCCTGCGCAACCACGCCGACCACCCGTGCATGAAGAAGGCAAAGGATTGCCCATCCATCGAATATCCGAAACCGGACGGGGCAATCACCTTCGACAAACCGTCGTCGGTATATCTCGCCAACACGGTGCACGACGAGGACCAACCCGTCCATCTGCGGCTCAAGGATGCCGATGTTCCCCTGCGCATTAACTTGCCGGAGTACGGCGCACCTGAGGAACGTTTCTGCCCAGCTGGCGTTTACGAAATCGTCGACGATGCCGACGGCAAGCACTTGCAGATCAATGCGCAGAATTGCGTGCATTGTAAGACCTGTGACATCAAGGACGTCACGCAGAATATCGATTGGGTAACGCCCGAGGGCGGCAGCGGTCCAAATTATCCTAATATGTGAGTGGCGGAACCCACACTATGGCAATTTACAAAGCTCCCATTCGCGACATGCAGTTCGTTCTGCACGAGTTGCTCGACGCCGAGCGCTGTTTCGCCGACTTGCCCGGCGGCGAGGAGGCGAGCGCGGATATCATCGATGCGATACTCGAGCAAGGAGCGAAGCTTTGCGAAGAAATCGTTTTTCCCACCAACCGCACCGGCGACATCGAGGGGTGCCGATTCGATAACGGCGAGGTGCATACGCCGAGCGGGTTCAAGGAAGCCTACGAGGCCATAACCGCTGGCGGCTGGACGGCGCTCGCCTGTGATCCGGAGTACGGAGGGCAGGGCCTTCCACACACACTGAGTGTTTTCATCGAGGAAATGCTGCAGTCCTGCAATTTGTCCCTGGCTCTTTATCAGGGACTGACCCGAGGCGCCTACGTCGCTATCCACGCCCATGGCAGCGATGCGCTCAAGCGCACGTATCTTCCGAAGCTTGTGGACGGCAGCTGGAGCGGTGTCATGTGTTTGACAGAATCCCATGCCGGTACCGATCTCGGGCTTCTGCGTACCCGGGCGACGCCGGACGCCGACGGCAGTTACCGGGTGAGTGGCAGCAAGATTTTCATCACCGGCGGCGACCAGGACCTGACCGAGAACATCGTGCATCTGGTGCTCGCGCGCCTGCCGGACGCGCCGGACGGGGTCAAGGGTATCAGCATGTTTCTGGTGCCGAAGTACCTGGTCAACGATGACGGATCACTCGGGCGTCGCAACGGGGTTGCCTGCGGATCCATCGAGCACAAGATGGGCATCAAGGGTGCCTCCACCTGTGTCATGAATTACGATAACGCGGTCGGCTACATGATCGGCGAAGCCCACAAAGGCTTGCGCGCCATGTTCTCGATGATGAACCACGAACGTCTGATGGTCGGTCAGGAGGGGTTGGCGCAGGCCGAGGTCGCCTATCAGAGCGCCGTCGATTATGCACGCGAGCGCATTCAGGGACGCTCATTGAGCGGCGCGAAATCACCGGACAAAGCTGCCGACCCTATAGTGGTGCATCCCGATGTGCGCCGTATGCTCCTTACGGGTAAAGCGTATAACGAGGCGGCACGCGCCCTGCTCGGTTGGGTATCGCTGCATGTGGATATTTCCGAACGACACGCGGACGCGCAAACACGTGAACACGCCGATGATCTGGTTTCCCTTTTGACGCCGGTTATCAAGGCCTATTTCACGGACTACGGCAGCGAAGTCTGCAATCTTTCCCTGCAGGTACTCGGTGGACACGGCTACATCAGCGAGTGGGGGATGGAGCAACTGGTCCGCGATGCACGCATCGCGCAGATTTACGAGGGTGCAAACGGCGTTCATGCCCTCGATCTGGTTGGCCGCAAGCTCGCCATGCACAAAGGGCGCCTCGTGACGCGCTATTTGAATACCCTGAAGGCATTCCTGGCCGAGCACGCCGATGATGGGTTGCTCGAGGAATTTATTACGCCGCTCGCCGGCGCCGTCGCTGGTTTAGAGTCAGCGACCTTCTGGATCGCCCAGGCGAGCGCAAACGATCCGGAGGAGATCGGCGCCACCTCCTATGATTATCTGAAGCTCATGGCGCTGGTTTCATTCGGCTACATGTGGGCGCGCAGTGCCGCCGTGGCAATACCGAAAGTGGAGGGCGACAATTCGGGTTTCTACCAGGCGAAGCTCACCACTGCCCGCTTTTATATGAAGCGGCTGCTACCGCAAACTGAAGCGCTTGGCATGACTCTGCGGGCGGGCAGCGACGCTTTGATGGAATTGCCGGTGGATTCGTTTTGACCCCGCTATTATCTTTTTCATGAATGATTTGCGTGAGGAAGTCTCCGTCGAGCGGCGTCGCGAGCTGCTGGCTGCCGCCCTCGAGCTTGCGGACATGTGCGCCGCAACCACGGCGTCTATCGTGGCTTCGGGCTTCGATATATCGAAGAAGGCCGATGCCAGTCTCGTCACCACGGCGGATGTGGAGACGGAACGCACTTTTCGCAAGTGCGTCGAAGAGCGGTTCCCCGACATGGGTGTGCTGGGTGAGGAACTTGGTGAAAGCAATCAGGGTGCGGACTTTCGCTGGATCATCGATCCCATCGATGGTACTGCGGAGTTCGCCCGGCACCTGCCGGTGTACGGTTGCATCATAGGATTGCATTACAAAGAACTGCCATTGTTAGGCGTTATCGATCATCAAGCCATGGGGATACGCTGTCACGGCACCTATGGGCTCGGTGCCTTCGCCAACGCGGAGCGCTTGCATATTCAGGATTCCGCGCCGGGGGAGGAGGGAGCCGGGGCGCGTGTCGGATTGCCCTCGCTGTCGGGCTTTTTGAGACCAACGGACGCGAGTTCGGTATTCAGAGCCATTGTCGACGCGTATCCGAGCTTTCGTGCCTACCATACCTGCTACGCGCATACGCTTGCCGCCACTGGCGGTCTGGACGCCGCCATGGAGTGGGATACGCCGCTTTGGGATTTGGCCGCCACGCAAATTCTCATCGAGGAGGCCGGCGGCAGCTTTCGGTGGGTGAAGAAAACCCACATCCCGGGCCAGGGACACCTTTATTCCGCCGTGTTCGGCAAGCCGGCGGTGGTGAAGCGCATGGCGAAAATTATCGAAGACGCGCTCTAGCAGGCCCGACGACTCCGCAGTTATTTGTAGCGGTCGTGTATGAACACGTAATCGCCGCCCGGGGCTGCGGAATGGCAAGCGATGCAGGCGACTTTCGCACCCTTCGCCACCCGTCCAGCGAGGGCCATGCCCTTGGGATTCTTCATCAACTCACCGTTGGGCATGTACTTGGCCCAGAACCAGTTTTTGTTGTCCTCGTCATAGCCGGCCTCACGCTTGAACATCACGGTGATGGAGGTCATGAAGGCATCGGGATTGTCGGCGATTTCCTGGCTGGTTTCTTTTTTGGTCTTACCGAAGTTTTTCTTGACGATTACCAGGTCCTTGCGGCCATCGACACTGATATCCCCTTCGAGGACTTCCACCATGTGGCCATGAGGCGGCGGCGTCTGGTAGGGCATGGACTGGAAGCGGTTGGACCCCACCAGCTGGCTCTGCTCCATCGCTTTCCACAGCGCGCCAGCGAA
>JAACFO010000306.1 GCA_009937425.1 Gammaproteobacteria bacterium | reverse complement strand
CATTGGCACCATCGTTCTCGGATTCGGTTTGGTGGACGCCCTGTATCGTTTCGGGGGCTTGAGCGCCAACGCGTCGGAGCGCAAGCGTGTGTGCGCCAACGTCTTTGGTCTGGCTGTGTGTGTCGGGTTGCTTTTCGGGGTAATCGGGCAACTGTTAGCGCCGGCGTTGACGTCGGCGCTGCCTGGATCCGTGGACGAACTGGACGTTCGACTGATTCTGGTGGCCCTGACCCTCGAGGGGGCTATCGCCATCCCGCTTTCCTGGCTGCGCATGCAGGAGAAAGCAAAACAGTTCTTCATCTTGAGTTCGAGCAAGGCGTTGATACAAGCACTCATGGTGTTCGTCTTTCTCGAGCTCGGCTATGGCGTTACCGGCATGGTAGCCGCAAGTGCGATTTCTGCGACCCTGTTGGCCATGGTTCTTGCGGTACTCCAGTTTCGTGACTGCGGCATTCGCCTCGAAAGAGATTCCATCAAGACCCTTGTCTGCTACGGCCTTCCCATCATGGTGAGCGGCATTGCTGCGTTCGTGCTCTCCGGCCTGGACCGCTGGGTGGTTGCAGGCTCGGTGGGGGTGGCCGACCTGGCTGCCTATGCGGTAGCGATAAAGTTCGCAACAGTGGCGGCATTGCTGGCACAGCCTTACGGCTTGTGGTGGTTCGCGCGACGCTTTCAGGTGTTGCGCGCCCCCGACGGCGAGCGCGACTGCGCCCGCTTGGCCGCCATGGGAGCGTGCCTGGGATTTGTCGCCGCCTGCCTGGTGGGACTGCTCTCACCGGTGGCCATCACGTATCTGACACCCCCTGCCTATCATGCGGCTTGTGAGTACGTGGTATGGCTGGTACTCATTTTTGCGATCAAGAACTGTACTGACTTGTTCAATATCGGCTGTTACGCCGGAAACAGCAGCCACGTGCAAATGCTCATCGAGATCGGCGTCGCTACGATGGGTGTGATCGGCTATATCGTTCTGGTGCCCCAGTACGGAATTCCCGGCGCCATATCAACGCTCATCGGTGCCAGCTTGCTGCGCTTCGTCTTGTTTTTCTATTTCAGTCAACGGGCGCTCGCCCTGCCCTATCCACTGAAGCGTTTGTTCGTGCTGGCGCTTGTCTGCATTCTCGCTTTGCTCCTCGGCCAGCTGCCGAGCACGTCCGTCGAGCGCGTCATCGTCGCTTTCGGACTCATCATGCTGGTCATGGCCGGGGCCTTCACCACCGGCCTCGTCCCCCACCCGCGCAAGCTGCTACTGCATCGCCTGCAACGAGCGACATGATTTCCGCCGAATGGCAATCGCGACTCCGCGACACGCGATGCAGGGACTCCATTCTCGCGGTGACGACCTGTGCCGCCGTGGCGGCCGCGTGGTCCTTCGGACCGCACCCGTTGCTAGCTATTGTCGCAGGCGTGTTGCCTCTGGCCGCGGTTGTGGTGTTGCGGATCCCTTTTCTCGTCTGCCTGATGTTCATCGTGTTCTCGTTCTTCCGCATTCACGAGGTGTTCCCTCAGCTGTACTCACTGCGCATTCCCCAGATGCTGGCGATGGCGGCGCTGGCGGTGCTCGGCTGGCACATGCTCGTCTCCCGGCAAATCGTACCCGTATGGAGCAAGCAGCTGGTGCTGTTTGCGGCATTCTTCCTGTTGGTGACGCTTGGCATGGCGCTGGCAACCAACAAAGGTGCAGCGTTTTCCGCATGGAGCGGCAACTACGTGAAGATCGCGGTAATGACCTTCGCTATTACCTGGCTCACCCGGGAGTCGAAGGACTTCGCACTGGCTGCACGATGCTTTGTCGTTTGCGGTATCGCCGTCGGGCTGGTGGCCATATCCAACAAGATGGCCGGGATCGGTCTGGTCGAAGGCACCCGCGTCTCCATCGGCCGCAGTATCGGTTCGGTTCTCGGCGACCCCAACGATCTGGCGCTCGTGCTGCTGTTCCCTGCGAGCTTCGCCCTCGCGTTGCTGGTGACGCGCGGGACCAAAGCTCTCGATCGCCTACTCGGGGCCGTCGGAATTTCGGTAATAACAATCGCCGTAATCGCCACCCAGAGCCGCGGCGGCCTGCTGGGGATCGCTGCCGTGTTCGGGGTCGTCGTGCTTCGCCTCGTGAAATCCCGAAGCCTCGTGCTGGTGCTGGGAGGCATTTCTTTGCCGCTGCTTTTCGCGGTTGCCGGGATCGCCGAGCGCGCGTCCGGAGGTGTCGCCGAGGAAGGACTGGGCGAGTCGGCGATGGGGCGCCTGTATGCATGGGAGGCGGCCGCGAACATGGCCCTGGCCCACCCGTTTACCGGCGTCGGTTTGAACAACTTCTATGCCAACTATTTCTTTTACAGTCCACATTGGGACGGGTTGAACCACGCCGTGCACAGTACCTGGTTCGGTGTGCTCGCCGAGACGGGCATGCTGGGATTCCTGATCTTCGTGCTGATGATTACTTCCATGATGATCAGCATCCGCCGCAGTCTGCGTATCCTGGCCACTGTCGCGCCCGACTCGCCTCGCTTCGAGCCGCACGTTCAGGTCATGGCCCTGGCGATCTATTCAGGACTGGCAGGTTTTCTGGTGTCCGGAACTTTTCTCACGCAAGGTTTCACCTGGCCCCTCTATATCCTACTGGCGTTGACGGTTGCGACTGCGCAG
>JAACFO010000133.1 GCA_009937425.1 Gammaproteobacteria bacterium | reverse complement strand
GGCGTTCGCGCTTTCTCTCGACGTCATCAACGATCGCTTCGACCCTTCTCAGTACAATGTTTACGTTTTCTACGCCTCCGACGGCGACAACTTCGCCGCAGACAGAGAAGCCTCCAAGCAGCGCCTGAAGGATCTCTCAGCCATCAGCAATTTCCTCGGCTACGTGGAGACAACCCGTCGCTCCAGTGATCGCCTGAACACCGAGATGGGCCGCCTGTTCAAGGATCTTGCCGAGGGCGAAACACCGGCCGACAGCTATGCCCTCGGCGCCCAGGAAGACGTCTGGGACGCCATCCGGCGCTTTTTCACCCAACAAGCCACCCACGAGGACTGAGGCATGGCGGGCGACAATCGTTTTTACCGTCACGAAATGGAGGAGCTGGCACACAGCTTCGGGCTCGATTTTTATCCCGTTGAATTCGAGGTCGTACCGCCCAGCTTCATGACCGAGGTGGCAGTGTACGGCCTGCCCGTGCGCATGCCCCACTGGTCGTTCGGTGTTCGCTACATTCACCAACTCGTTCAACACGAGATGGGGCACTCGCGCATATTCGAGGTCGTTTATCCGGGCGACCCCGGTCATGCCTTCCTGGCCAACAACAATTCCGACATGGACAACACCCTGGTGTGCGCCCACGTGCTCGGTCATGCGGATTTTTCCAAGAACAACGAGCTGTTCCGCCGCGTCCACAAACAGGTAGGCGCGCGCATCGTCGATATGGCCGCCAATCACGCCCGGCGCATCGAACAGGCCATCGAGCGTCACGGCCAGGAACATGTGGAACTGGTGCTCGACGCGGCGTTGTCCCTGGAGCAGCATATCGACATCAATCAGTCCCTCAGCCGCGCCCGCTACGGCGATTCGGAACAAGACGGCGAGGATCCTCTTGGCGATACGTTCGTCAGGCGTTTCGACACCTTGCCCGGCGAGCAGGATGCCGTCGAATCCGAGGAAGAAGAACAGCCGAACATCCCGATACCGCCCCATCCGGAACAGGATCTACTGTGGTTCATCGCCCAGTACGCGCCGGACATGGAAGATTGGGAACGGGACATCTTTCTCGCCGTGCGCCAGGAGTCGTTTTACTTTTACCCGGTCTTCGCGTGCCAGATCATGAATGAAGGCTGGGCTTCTTACTGGCATGCCAGGCTGCTGCGCGAAGCATCCTTTCTACCCCACGACCTTTACGTGGACGCCATGAAGACGCATTCCGACGTGGTCCGTCCCACCGCCGGCGACAAGCAAATCGCGCTCAACATCAATCCCTATCATCTGGGCTTTTCCATCTGGGATCGCCTCATCGAGGCCCACGGCGTCGAGCACGCCCGATCAATCATGCAATCAGAGGATGATTTCGGTTTTGTACGCAACCAGCTGGATGCCGATCTCGCCGACGAGCTCAACATATTTGTCTACGACGCAAAGAAGAACGGCGAGATAAAGGTCACGGATAACGAGATCCACCATTTGCACGAAGCCATTCTGGGGCCGAAGTTCAATTTCGGCGCACCCAGAGTATCCGTCACCGACATGGGCGTCGATGGCGCGTTGGAGCTCAAGCACGAGAACAGTGTCGACGGGCGCGGGCTCGACATGGAACGCGCCCAGAAGGTCATCGACTACATACACCGTGTGTGGCGGCGCCCGGTAAGCATGCATACCCTGGACGCGAGCGGCAAGGACTCGACATTAGAAACCGGAAAAGCCGCCGCCTGATCCCCAAATAAGTCAAAGAGGTACCGGGTACCTGTATGGTGCCGGTCTTGACTTATTCGGCTTTTCGCACATGCTGGGTCGGGACAATGGCGGGGCGTTGTCTGCGAAAAGGCGAATAAGGCAACACCGGTACCTCTTATGCTAACTATCCGCGAATTGATAACCATCAAGACGCGACACGAAGCAATCCGTGATGATCCCATCGTATAATCAAGGCACTCTTTTTGTTACGCACAGGGGTAACCGAGGGATGAGCGCCCGAAGCCACGAGCTTGCTCGCGCCTCGACACCCCGATACATGGAACGGAACCCATAATGGAATCTCGAATCCCGCGCGCGTGCCTGCTTCTGGGCACTGCTACGGTGCTGCTGCTGACCGCCTGCGGCGATGCCACGCAATCTTCGCCTGAAAGGTCACGTAGCGAGCTCGAAGGCGACTTGCAGCGCACACAGCAGAAGTTGGAAAGGTCACGGGAGACGCTGGCAGTTACCGAACGACGCTTGGTCTCCCTGGCTAAAGAACAAACCCGTGATCATCGCCGTATCGCCGACATGACGGCGCGCTCCGCCGCCCTGGCGGGGCAGAATCGCAAATTGGCACGGCATCTCGCCCAGGCGCGGGAACAGCTGGCGCGCGGCAACAGCATCAACACGGCGCTTCGCCAGCAGCGTGACCAGAACGCACGCCGGGTGGCCGAGCTCGGCAGTGAGCACCAGGCCATGGGAGCCAGACTTGCCAGCGCCTACGCTGAAATCCGCCGGCTGGAGGCACGCCCCGCTCCGGATCAACGCCGGGTCGGCGACCTTTATCAACGGGTTGCCGCCGGCACCCGCGAGCTCGAGGGGCTGCGCCGCTACAACGGCTACTTGCTGCAGGAGCGCAGCAATCTGCAGGCGTGGTTGCAGGAGGCGAATGCGACGCGCAGCCGGCAGCAGGACGCGCTGCGGCGGTCGCAACAAGAATCGGCGCGCATCGAGTCCAGCTCGGCAGCAGCGAATCAGAAGCTACGTGTGGAACTGGAAAAAGCCCAGGCGCAGGTGAGCGCCCTGGCCGACGAGATCGGCGATGCAAATGTGCTTCACGCGAAGATCGAACAATCCACCGGCAAGATCACCAAGCTGCAGGCCGCAAATAAGTATCTGGTGGAGAAGGTCGAAGCCTGCTCCCTGGCTCAGCAATCGTCCCGCGCCGAATCCATACAACAGGCCGGGCATCTGGCCCTGCTGGGACAGATGCTGCGGAGCAAACGCGAAGCCGCAGCCCGGCAACAACATCAGGGCCGATTCATGACGGCGCAATGGCAATCGGGGCCGGGCTTCCGCGTGGCGAGACGACCCCTGCTGGTCCCTGTTGCCAGCGAGACCGACGAGCAACCCAAAAGCACCCGGCGGGAAAAAGAGCTCAAGGAGGTGAAGAAGAAGGTCAAGGAGCTGGAGCAGGAGCAGGAGGCATTGACGAAAAAGCTACAGGAACTCGAGACCGAGTACGCGGCAGTAAAAAAGCAGGTGCAGACGCTCACCTGGGCCAATGAGGTGCTGGTCAAGGAGCTCGATGCCGCCTACGCGGCCGGCGATTCCGGTCCGCTACCGAAAGGGACCCGCGGAATGTACGTACTGCGGAAGGGGGAGTCGCTTTCCCGGGTAGCCAAGGCTTTCTACGGTGATCCGGAACGTTGGAAGGATATCGTCGCAGCAAACAAGGACAAGATCCCCGACCCCGACATGGTCAAGGCCGGCACGGTCATCGTGATACCGGAGTAGCGCGGACCAATCAGCGCTCTGCGGCCACCGGATCGGACACGACGCGAGCGCGTGGCGCCGGCGTCAACAGGTGACGATTGACGACCATGCGGTCGTGCAGGCGCCGAATGACGTCGCTGCCGGTGCGCTCGAACAAGAAGGGGAAGATGGCGTGACCCAGACAGGCCAGGCTGCCGATGAACATGTGCGCGGCGAAACTCGTGGCATGGCGCCCGTGCTGAAAGTAGCTCTCGCTCACGCTGTCCAGATGCTTGGTGAAGTATTTCATGGCGATAAGTCTATGCCAATTTCGTGGGATAATGTTTCCAAATTGACCTACTTAGAGGCACTATAATAGAAAATACCACCTGTTAATTTGACAACACTAGAATGAAACACTCCCTGGATCGGATCGATCACAGAATTCTCGACTGTCTGCAACGCGACGCCAGCCTTTCCACCGCCGAAATCGCGGATCGCGTCGGCCTGAGCACCACCCCCTGCTGGCGGCGCATCCAGAATCTCGAGAAGGCGGGAGTGCTCCGGAGCCGGGTGGCCCTGCTGGACCGGGAACAACTGGATCTCGGCGTCGATGTGTTCGTGTCCCTGCGCATCAGCAGACACGACGAGGACTGGCTGCAGAAGTTCACCCGCGCCGTCGAGGATTTTCCGGAAGTGGTGGAGTTCTACCGCATGAGCGGCGACGTGGACTACCTCATGCGGGTGGTGGTGGCGGACATAAAGGCCTATGACGCCTTCTACAAACGGCTGATCCGCCACACGGGCATCGCCGACGTGAGCTCCAGTTTTGCCATGGAGCGCATCAAGTACACCACGGCACTGCCCCTGGATTACACTTGATTCAGGCGCTCGCCGTGCTCGGCTGCAGAATTCCGCCGCGGCGCTGGCCGGCGCCTGTATTGCGCCACAAAACCTCGTGACCTTCCGGGAGGGCGCGGCTGTCCGGCGTGCTGAGCCACAGGCGGTACAGCAGGCGCTTGAACTGTGGACGGGGATCGTCGTCGAATTCCGTGCGCGCATGGTAGGTGACATGGCTGTTGAGGAACTGCATATCGCCGGGCTGGAGGACCATTTCCATGCACAACTCCTCGGCAACCTCGTGAAGCAGATCCATTGCCTGCCACTGGGCTTTATCCATGGTCGGCACATGCTCGAGTAACTGCGCCGATTCGATGTAAGTGCGTGAGTAGTGACTGGTGAACTTGCCGTCACGCACGGCGAATATGGGTAATGCATAGGTCGCGTCGTTGGCCCCCGCCTCCTCGCCGAATCGCGAGCGATAGTAAGGCGCGAATAAACGCTCAACCAGATCCGGACGGCGGCGCAGCATTTCGTTGTATACGGCAACAGAGCTGGAAATGCGGCTCACGCCTCCGGCGCGCGCCGGGCGCACGCACAGTAAAGCCACCACGTCACAGCGGTCGGTGTGAAAACGCAGCAGCCGGTTGGACATGGCCCGGGCCCTGGATGACAGGAAAGTGCCGCCCTGATCATCGGTCTTGACCTCGCCGTAGCGCGCCCCCACGTCCGGCCCTTCGTCGCAGATGGCCCGCATCAACTCGGCCTCGGTATTCTGGTAGACCGGTGTCCCCAGATGGCTGCCGATGCCGAACCAGAGCATTTGCAGCGCGCGCGGGTCGTAGGCCTCCACGGGCAGCCCCGTCAGCTTCGCGATGCCACTACCGTCTTCCAAATCCCCGGCAATGTCGGCGAGGCGGTCACCCAGGCTTGCCAGGGGGAAGTCGCCCTTGTCCACCGGGCCAGGGGGACCACCCCGGGCCAGGAGGCCGGCAAGGGCGGCATCAAGCTCCGACAGCTCGCGGGCGTCCAGGGGGTGAACCCAGGAATCGCTGCGTTTCAGATCGTCGCCGTGCCAGGCCCAGGGACCTGTTAGAGGCTGCCTGTTCATAGGATTGGATTCCCCGCAGTGGCTGCGACGAGATGATATATCCGCCATCCAGCCGGCGCGAGTTACGGCCTGAATAGCGTCAAATCCTTGACGCTTCCTCGCTAATTGTGAACCGTGTCATAAAGAAGACAATTCCCATGCCGCTAATCGCCCTCACAGAGCCGTCTGTATCCTATATTAATTCACGGAACTCACTGAATTTACTGCACTTCTTTGCTCACCGCCCACTTCGCGACGGGGTTCGCAGGGCGAGTGTGCAATAGCCCACAGATCCACCCAGGCGGCTATGGCATGCTCTCAAAAGAACGGCGTTATTGGCCGATACTCACTAAGACGGATGCAAAAGCTTCGTCGAATCAATGGCTACGGCCACATTGCTAGAGACCCACGAGGGTTTTGAGGAAATCGAAGGAAAGGCGATTAGCGACTAACGGATAGATACCATGGCGCGAAAAAGCACATTACTGTGGCGCGGCGGAGTACTGGGAATGATCCTGGCGGTTATCCCGGTAGCGGTATTCACCTACGATCGCTACAACGCCGTGGATACGGACGCCATGCTGGACGTCTCGGTATCCATCAAGACCATTTCCCACGTGCGCATCGACAAGGTCGGCGATTCCGTCTGGGAGTCGGGCTCCGGTTCGGGCTATCTGGTCTCGAGCAAGAATTGCGAAGTCTGGACCAACCACCACGTTATCGCGGACGCCGCGGTCGTCGAAGTCTTTCCCCGAGGATGGAACCGCGCCGCGGGTATTTCGGCCCGGGTCGTCAACTCGACTCCGCGCTCCGATGTTGCCGTGCTGCGTATGGAGCACTGCCAGGGCATTCCCGAAGCGCGCCTCGGAGATTCCAGTCAAATGGCCGCCGGTGATGAGACCTATGCCGTCGGCAATCCACTTGGCCGTAACCCGGACTCCATCAGCCGGGGCATCATCTCTCACACAGAACGGTTCGCGACCGGGCTCACGCCTTACCTGCAGACCGATGCCGCCATCAATCCGGGCAACTCCGGGGGCGCGCTGTTCAATCACGCCGGTGAGGTTATCGGCATGAACACCGCCATCGCCTCCACCAAGGACGGGGCAAATGTGGGTATCGGCTACGCCGTGCCCATCAACCTGGTCAAAAGTGTCGCGACAGAGCTGCACAGCGGCCCACCGAGCTGGGGTGATGCAGGCCTGACCTCTGTCATCAGCAGCCTGACGCCGGATGAAGCGGAAATCTTCACGGTGCCGGACGGACACGCGGCCATCATTGTCACCAAGGATCCGACTGAGGGCCCGAGCGCCGGCAAACTGAAAGCGCGCGACGTTATCTACAAGATCAACGACGTGGGCGTCACTGCCGCGGACCAGGCCATGCGCACCATCGCCAGCTACGCCAAAGGCGACACCATCGTCTTCGAGGTCATGCGCAATGGCGAGACCCGGGCCATCGACATTACGCTCGAAGAAGGCTGGAAGGCCGATGAGGAGCAGGTCGCGGAATTCTACGAGGGTCACCTGGGCATGACCCTGGAAATGTGGACCGACAAGGAAGCCGAGCGAGGCGCTTTCAGCAGCCCCGTTATTGCTAAAGTGCAGAGCCTCGGGCCGGCACACAAAGCGCATATATCCAGCTCGCAGAAGAACGTCGGCTTCCGCGGACCATTCGCGGTCTCATTCCAGCTGGACGTCAAAACCATCACCGGCGCTGTTTACGGCGGTGAGTACATTCCGGTTTCCACTCCCGATGAGATGGAGCAGATCGCGGCAAAGGCCTACAAGGAAACATCACCGCTGCTGCTGGAAATTCAGGTATGGGCGCGCAAGAACCCCATGGACCTGGAGGCCTCCCTGGACCATCTCGGTACTGCCTTCTACAAGGTCGTTCCTCGAGTGACGGCTGCAGTGGCCCCGGGCGATGACGATGAGATATTCGAATCGGCCGACGTGGAATCGGAGCACCCCGGCGAGCTCCAGGCCGGGCATTCGGTCCATCCTGCCCGCACTCTCTGAAGCCTCACTTCTCGGCTGCCTGTGCGGCAGCAATTCCCTCCCATCCTCACGCCCCAATGGGCATGATTCACCTTACTTTTCCTAATTAGCAGCTACACTTTAGAGCGAGCCTGGCGCAGGTATTACCGTCGGGCCACTAATTCTCCGGCACAAAACCACGGTCTATCTCAAGATGCGAAGACTAGCGATATGTTTGGGCGGCGCAATGCTGCTCGCGACCTCCTCGGTACTCGCCCTGTCGGGATTCGATAAGGGCACTTCGGCTTACAAACGCGGGGATTACGAAACCGCCCTGTCGGTGTTCAGGCCTCTGGCCGAGAACGGCGACCCAAAAGCCCAATCCATTCTCGGCATGATGTACAACTACGGGGAAGGGGTGACGGTGGATCACCGGCAGTCCGCGCGCTGGTATCGGCTTGCGGCAGAGCAGAACTACGGCGTCGCCCAATACAACCTCGGCATGGCCTACCTGGATGGCAAAGGCGTCTCGGCGGATACCGATAAGGCCATCGAGTGGCTGACGAAGGCCGCCGACAGCGGTCACTTCCGCGCCAGGAGCGAGCTCGCGAAGCTCGACGGCGGCTCTTATGCGAGCCTGGAGACACCCCCCAGCGATTCCCTCGAGATGCCGCCAACCATGACGGTGACGGAACCCGAACCACGTTCGGTAGTGATGAGAAAGCAAGCGCCGGCGCGCAAGAGCGCGCCGCCGGCGACCGGCTCCGCAGCCGTCGCAACCACGGCCAGCGTCGCCGCAGCCTCGGCCCCGGCTAAGACCAAACAGCAGCCGAGGACCGACACCAAAGCCACGACTAACAACGCGCACAACAACAATGCCGGCGCGCCGCCATCGGCCATCAACGGCACTCGCGTGTACCGCGTGCAGCTGGCCGCCTCGCGTTCCGAGGATAATATTCGCAGGGACTGGTCCAGCTACCAGCAGCGCCACAGCGACATATTTGGTGGACTGGACGGCAGCGTGGAACGTGCCGAGGTAGGCGAGGAGAAGACCGTGTGGTATCGCTTGCGGGTAGGACCGTTCGCCAGCGAGGCGTCTGCCAGAGAATTGTGTTCGAAGCTGGCTGAGAGAAACATCAAAACCGGCTGTCTGCCGTTACGCGCCTCCCGTTAGAAATCCCCCAACATATTGAATCTAAAGGGGTTTATTAGGTTAAGCCCCGCTATCACCTGCTTCGGACGAACGCCTGCCAGGGGCGCTCTCAGGGCTTCTGAGGCCCCATTCCAGGGGGCCTCTCCGGGGTCAGGCTGCGCGGTTATCCGACAGCGCCTTACTCCATTGCTCGACACGGTTTCTTCCCTGTTCCTTCGCCTGGTAGAGCGCTTTGTCGGCCTGATCCACGAGCATCGATGGCGAGGTCGCGCCCTGCTCGATTGCGGATACCCCCAGGCTCGCGGTAACGGTCAGGTTGCCTGAGGTTTCGATGCCCATGGTCGCGTAGGACTCGATGGTGGCACGCACCTCCTGGGCAACCTCGATGGCCTGATCCAGTCCGGTGCCGGGCATCATGATGCAGAACTCCTCACCGCCGTAGCGGCAAATGCTGTCTTTGTTCCCGAATTTCGATTCGAGCAGTTTGGCCACCATTTTCAGAACCTTGTCACCAATTCCGTGGCCGTGCTCATCGTTGATCTTCTTGAAATGATCGATGTCCACCATCACACAGCCCATCGCACTCTTTTCACTTTGCGCGAGGGTAAAGGCCTTGTCCATGCGCTCGAAGAACGAGCGGCGGTTGAGACAATTGGTCATCGGATCGCGGGTCGCCAACCGCTTGAGTTCGGTATTTTGCTTGTTCACTTCATCCTGTGACTTGCGCAGCTTGTCCATCATTTCCAGCAGCACACCGTTGGCTTCCTGGAGTGCCGTTTCATCGTTAAAGGTCGCCATGGCGCCGCGCAGATTGAAGTTGGAATCCAGGATCGGCGAGCTGTTGGCGGCGAATACCAGAACCTTGTCTTCTTCCAACGTCAGCGAAAGAGGAAAATCCGTCTGCGCCTTGCCGTCTTTCATGGCGGTGATCCAGGGGAGCTGTTCGATGGCATCGTTGGACCCCGGCGATCGCCACTTCAGCGCCGACAGGGGCTTGCCGATCAGTATCCCCGGCTCGACCCCGAGCTTGTCTGCAAAAGACAGATTCGCGAGTACGATGTTGTCCTTCGTATCGGTCAAGATGACACCTTCGGCCAGGAGGTCCAGGGTGGATTTCACCTTGTCGGGGATCACCGCTTTCGGGTCCAGATGCGTGAGTGTTCTCTTCATGAAGAAGAAGTAACCAAAACAGGCGGATGCGGTGATGAACAACAGGAACCGAAACAGCGGATCAGTCGGCAGAAACGGGATGAGACCTCCCCGCCCGGATGCAAAGCTCACTTCCACCGTACCCCATTCACGGCCGTCCACCATCAAGGGTACGTCGGCGTGGGTCACGGTGGTGACACCGGCACCGGGGCTTTTCCAGTATTGCTCGTGAGCACCGGCCGCGGTAATCACCTTACCGTCGCTGCCGCGCAGTGCCGTCGACATGACATCCCGGTTGCGTTCGACCAGCGCTTCCATGGCCTTACCGATGGTTTCCGTGTCGTTGATCTCCGCCAGGGGCGAAAATTGCAACGCCAGAGTTTTGCCGATCTTTTCGCGCTGTCTGAAGTCGACACCGGACTGATCGCGGGTAAGCTGCAAGACATAGTCGCCCGCGAGCACGAGTATGAGGGTCACGCTCACGAGGCCGAGGGTTATTCGTATCAGTGGATTAATTCTTAACATCAGATTGTCTCTACGACTCTACTCGTCGGAATCCATGGGATTGAAAAGGCGCTGAACGCGCTTCTCCTGCCAATCGTCTTCATTCTTTTCATCGCTGTCATCTTCATCTTTGGCTTTCTTGTCGCGTTTCTTGGCTGCAAGAACCGGCAGTGGGTCGAAGCCCTGCCATGCCGGCAGTGATGCCGCCACACTCGCGAGCAGCGATGCGCCGCGCAGGGCCCAGGTCAGGAATCCCGCCGAGAGCACGAAGCTCGAGCCTTTGAACGTGGCCTGCAGCGTGTTGTGCTGCACCTCTTCGAGAATGTCGGTGGTGCCCACACCCTCGCTCATGATGTTCAGTGCCTGATGGAACGGCGTCACCTGTTCCGCCTCAGGGTTAACGTCCATGGCCTTGGCCACCGGCTCGGCCTTCTCGCGCGGCTCCGGC
>JAACFO010000305.1 GCA_009937425.1 Gammaproteobacteria bacterium | reverse complement strand
CTGAGGGCCAAGCAAGTTCTATTCCAGGTGGGTGCCGGCGGCGTCCGGACACCGGATTGGCGCGGTCACAGCGGGCCGATTTCCCCCAGCGCGGGATCCCACGGGGGAATCGGCAGGGAGCCGGATTCTCGAATTCGAGAATTCCCTCTCGACTTTGGCAGTATTTCCGGGCTCGAAACCTTTTTGTCCCTGGCTGTCGCAGGCGACGACCGTATGGGTACGGTTACTGGCCCGGCGGCGGCCCATACCAGGCGCCGAGAAAACCTGCCTCTTGGGGCAGGTCCGCCGGGCGATAAATGTCCACCTTGCGAAAGTACTGATCCACCATGTACACGCGCCCGTCCTCGTCCACGTCGATGCCCGCGGGCAACATGTACTTAGCGGGCTCGGGCTTGGCGCCGCGGCTGCCCACGTAGAGCAGCACTTGACCCTCCGGGGTGAAGATCTGGAAGTTGCCGAAGGCCGCATCGCTCACGTAGACCCGGCCCTCGGCATCGATGGCGATGCCCTTGGGCCGCGAGAACTGTCCCGACTGGCGGCCGACATCGCCGAAGCTGCGCAGGAAGGTGCCGTCCTGGTCGAAGACCTGGATGCGGAAATTGGCGCCGTCGACCACGTAGAGCGCGCCGTCGGGTCCGATGGCCACGTCCCGGGGCAGATTCAGCTCGCCGGGTTCGCTGCCGCGGGTTCCGATGTCATGGAGATGCACACCGCTTCTGGCGTCGAAGACCCGCACCCGGTGATCCTGGCTGTCGAGACTGCCGGTGTCTACCGCGTACACCCGGCTGCCGTCCGGCGTCGGCGTCACGTGGGACAGGCGATCGAACCAGTCGGCGCCGCCGATGGTTTGTTGCAGGCGGCCATCGGCGTCGTAGACGAGCACCTGGGCCCGGGAGCCGTCGGCCACGTACAGGTTGCAATTGGCATCGACGTTCACCCCCAGGGGCTTGTGCAGTGCCCCTGGCTCCTTGCGCCCGATCTCGAAGTAGCGCCGCCCGGGGATGTCGAAGACCAGGATCGCGCGCTCCACGGTGTCGCTGACGAAAATGCGCCCCTTGCAGACCACCGCGTCGAAAGGCTTGGCCAGGGCGCGCCCGACGATAGGCTCGCCGGTTACCGCCATGCGCAGGCGCGTGGTGGCATCCAACTCTTTGATATTGGCGCTGTTGAACAGGGTGCGCTCGTAGAAAAAACGCGCCTCGTCGGGTGGTGGCGGAAAGACGATGGGCTCCCCCTCCACGTCCTCGGGGGTGCCGGCGCAGGCGCCGAGGATCACCAGGACCGCGGCCGCGATGGAGCGCAGCAGTGCGCGAGCGGGAAAATGGCTCAGCATTGAGGTCGACTCCCAATCAGTTTTCCGGCGAACCCGCATCGGCAGCGACGCGCCAGTGGATCCGGACCACTGTACGTGCAAAATACGTACCGGCGCCAGGCTGGCAGGATCCTTGCACGGGATCGTCACGACAACTGCGGAATAAAACCATGTACAAGAATGTCTCGTCACTGATCGGCGTCATCCTCGCAATCGCCTGGGTTGCCTTGCTGGTCCCCGAGCACGCCACCCGGGCCGCGCAAGGCGTGGACGCCGCGCACATCTACCACGCCAACTGCTCGGTGTGTCACGGGGAACAGGGTGACGGCCGCAGCCGCGCCGTCGACAGCATGCGACCGCCGCCGAGGGATTTCACCGCGCCCCAGGCGGCCGTGGATCTCGACCGCGCGCGCATGATCAGCGCAGTGCGCGACGGTCGCCCGGGAACCGCCATGGCGGCCTGGAGCAACCAGCTGAGCGAGACGGAGATCACGGCCCTGGTGGACTACATCCGCCAGCGCTTCATGCGCGCCACCATTACCGCCGACGGGGAACGCGGGCGCAAGCTCTATGCCGGCAACTGCTCGGTCTGCCACGGCGACAACGGCGAGGGCGCGTTGTGGACCCGCAGCAGCCTGAACCCGCCGCCCCGGAACTTCACCACGTCGTCGGCTGTGGAACTCAGTCGCGGGCGGATGCTGCGCGCGGTCACCTACGGGCGCTCCGACACCGCCATGCCGGGCTTCGGCACGCGGCTCGAGGCGCACGACATCGAGGCCATCGTCGATTACGTGCGCACCGCCTTCATGATGCCTGCGCCCGCGGGCCCGGCCGCGGGCCAGGGCCATGACGAGCCCCACGGGCACGCCGATGCCGCCGCCGGGTCGAAGCCCCACGCCCACGACATGGTCGCGCCGGGGATGATCGCGGCGGACATGATGCTGCCGTTTCCCGCCGGCCTCGAGGGCGACGCCGATCGCGGCGAGACTCTTTACCGCTCGAATTGCGTGGCCTGCCACGGCACCGGCGGCGATGGGCGAGGCCCCCGGGCCTACTTCATACTGCCCAATCCCCGGGACTTCACTCACCCGGCCTCGCGCCACAGCCTCAACCGCCCGGCGCTGTTCGAGGCCATTGCCATGGGCAACCTGGGTACCGAGATGCCGGCCTGGAGTAAGGTCCTGGACGATCAGAGCATCGCCGACATCAGCGAGTACGTGTACCGCCGATTCATCAGCGGCGAGCCGGCTCCCGGCCCGCGGTGGCGCGGCTCGGTGTCGCTGCGCTGGTCGCCGTGGCCCTCGCGCAAGCCAGTGCCGCGCCGGATGCAGCGCCCGGTGCTGGCACGCCCGCGGGCGTCGCCTGGCTGGAACGCGGGCGCCGCGTCTACAATGCCCGTTGCTACTTCTGCCACGGTTACGCCGGCGACGCGCGCACCGTGGCGAGTACCTTCCTCGACCCGCCGCCCCGGAACTTCAGCGCCCTGGCGCCGGCGGATCTGGCCCGCGGTACGATGCTCGCGGCGGTCCGCGACGGCCGCGCCGGCACCGCCATGCAGGGCTTCGCCGGGCTCCTGGATGCCGCCGACATGCAGGCAGTGGTGGATTTCGTGCGCGAGGAGTTCATGCGCCAAAAGGCGCGTCCGGCCCGCTACCATAGTCCGGCCAACGGCTGGAGCGCCGCACCCCGGACCTCGCCGGCGGCCGCCTTCGTCAGCGGGGCGCTGTCTCCGGACGCTCCCTGGGAATCCCTCTCGGAGGAGCAACGACTGGGCCAGCGACTGTTCGCATCGACCTGCATGGTCTGCCACGCCCGCGGCGAGGGCATCGCCGGCGGATCCCCGTGGCAGCCCGAGGCGCTCTCCAACGATCACGCCTTCGACCCCGAGGCAGCCGGGGACCACGAGGACGATTACTCGGAGCCGCCCTTCGGCCTGCACGATCAGGCCCCCACCCTCGGCGGGGCCAGCGACACGCTGCGCCGGGGCGAGGCTCTTTACCAGGCCAACTGCGCCTTCTGCCACGCCGCCGACGGCAGCGGGCGCAACTGGATCGGCGCCTTCCTGGTGCCGGCGCCAGCGGATTTCACCCGCGCCGCCGCCAGGTTGCCGGCGAGTGCCGCGGTTCTGCACGGGATCGTGCGCCGCGGCATCCCGGGGACCAGCATGCCGGCCTGGGAGTCGGTGCTCAGCGACGCCGAGGTCCGGGCCGTGGTGGCCTACCTGGCAGCCGTTTTCCCGGCCTTCGGCGGAAACCCCGCACCACCGCCCTGAGGCCCGCGGTTCTTTCCCGAACCCAGGAGGCCATTCTCAGGAGTGGGAAAACTTCCCTGACCCGCACCCACCTTCCCCTCGAAAAACCCCGAAAAGCCCGCTCCATGGGCCTCTCGAGCCGTTGGCATGCATCCTGCACGGACAGAGGCATAAGACGTCAGTAACGCACAGAGGATCCGGGGAACCGAACAAATACCAGAAGGGGATAGATCGATGAAGACCTACAAATTGACCCGCAATCTGCTCGTCGGGGCCGTGTTGAGCCTGGCGGTCGGCACAGCTTTCGCGGGCATTTCCGCCACGAAGCACAACCTCGGTACCGGCAGCGGTGACAACGCGTTCGACGCCACCGGCGAGATCTGCGTGTTCTGTCACACGCCCCACGGCGCGGACGTCAGCGCCAATCCGCCGCTGTGGAACCGCGTCCTGCCGGATCCGACGACCTTCACTACCTACGACAG
>JAACFO010000045.1 GCA_009937425.1 Gammaproteobacteria bacterium | reverse complement strand
GTCGTTACCTCAGGATTACAAAATCATGTTACCCCGAACCGTGCCAAGATGCTCCCTTTGGGAGACAGTTCGGGAATTTCACCCGAGGCTCCAATACGGGATTGTAGCCTGCATATTGCGCCGCAACACGGTGATACACTCGCCGCCACCCGCAATTACGGGAGGCGGCGCCAGGTGCCAGAGAAGGTTCTGCTCATACAACACATGGACGATGGCCGCCAGGACAGGGTGGCGAGCCACCTGTCCCGCCGCGGCTTCGCGCTGCAATGGTGCAACCCGTCCCGGGGCGATGCTCTTCCCGGGCATGACGAGGACCATGCAGCGGTGGTGGTCTACGGGGGCATTCAGAGTGTTAACGACGCCGAGCACCATGCCTACATGCGCGCCGAGCTGGACTGGGTCCAGCGCTGGGTAGCGGACGACCGGCCGTATCTGGGATTGTGCCTGGGCGGTCAGCTGTTGGCGCGGGCCCTTGGGGCAGAGGTTGGCCCGCATCCCGGCGGCTTGCACGAGATTGGTTTCGTGCCGATAGCACCCACTGAGGCAGGGGAAAGCATCCTTCCCGGCCCACTACACGTTTATCAGTGGCACCACGAGGGTTTTGATATCCCCGACGGCGGCGAGTTGCTGGCAACCGGTGAGGTTTATTCCAACCAGGCGTTTCGCGCCGGTCGCCGGGCGTTCGGTTTGCAGTTCCATCCAGAGGCCACACCACAGATGCGCGACGAATGGTTGGACGCATCGGCCCACATGCTGAGTGAACCGGGTGCCCACGGACGCGAACGCCAGCAGGCGGACGCCAGGCGCTTCGACCAACCCATGGCGGACTGGTTGCTGAATTTAATCGACGCTCACCTGTTGCCTACCGGTTGACCCCATAGGGCTGGTATACCAGATACTGTATACTCCGCGCGCCGAGGCCGGATTGGGGCGTCATCAAGGGGGAGGGTTTCACACGTGGCGACAGTAAAAAGCGATATCGAGATTGCCCGAGCGGCGCATCTGTTACCCATTCGGACCATTGGCGAGAAACTCGGTGTTCCCGAGGACGCGATGCTGTCCTACGGACCGACCAAGGCAAAGTTGTCCCACGATTTCGTCGCCTCATTGAAGAACCGTCCGGACGGCAAGCTGGTTCTGGTTACGGCGGTTACGCCCACCCCCGCCGGCGAAGGTAAGACCACGACATCGGTAGGTTTGAGCGACGGTCTGAACCGCATCGGCAAGCAGTCCCTGGTGTGTTTGCGCGAGCCGAGTCTCGGCCCGTGCTTCGGCATGAAGGGCGGGGCGGCCGGTGGCGGATACGCCCAGGTGGTGCCCATGGAGGATATCAACCTGCACTTCACCGGGGATTTTCACGCCATCGGTACGGCCAACAATCTGCTCGCCGCCATGCTGGACAATCATATTCACTGGGGAAATGCGCTGGGCCTGGACGCGCGCCGCATTTCCTGGCGTCGCGTGGTGGACATGAACGACCGCGCTTTGCGCAGCACGGTGTGCTCGCTTGGGGGAATCGGCAACGGCTTTCCGCGCCAGGACGGATTCGACATTACCGTGGCGTCCGAGGTCATGGCGATCTTCTGCCTTGCCAATGATCTCGAGGACCTGCACCGGCGCCTGGGCAACATCGTGGTCGGTCAGACCCGGGATCGAGCCCCCGTGACCGCCAGCGAGTTGAAGGCTGATGGCTCAATGACGGTGCTGTTGCGCGACGCGCTGCAACCGAACCTGGTGCAGACCCTGGAGAACAACCCCGCCATTATTCATGGTGGACCCTTCGCGAATATCGCCCACGGCTGTAACTCGGTGGTGGCGACCAAGGCATCGCTCAAGCTCGCCGACTACGTAATAACCGAGGCCGGCTTCGGCGCGGACCTGGGTGCCGAGAAATTTTTCGACATCAAGTGCCGCAAGGCGGGACTCGAGCCGAGCGCCGTGGTGCTGGTGGCGACCCTGCGAGCGTTGAAGATGCACGGCGGCGTCGCCATGGCCGATCTCAAGGCAGAGAATGTCGACGCCGTGCGCGCCGGTTGCGCGAACATGGTCCGTCACATCGAAAACTTGAAGCGCTTCGGTGTGCCGGTGGTCGTCGCAATCAATCAATTCATAACGGACACACCGGCGGAAATGCAGGTCGTCAGCGATGTAGCCGCGGAGCACGGCACCGAAGCCATCGTCGCGTCCCATTGGGCCGACGGCGGCGCCGGAACCGAAGAGCTCGCCCGCCAGGTCGTGGAGGTGGTGGAGTCCGGAGAAGCATCGTTCACGCCTCTCTATCCCGACGACATGAGCCTGTGGGACAAGGTGAAGACCATCGCCACGAACATTTATGCTGCTTCGGACATCAGCGCCGAGCAGGCGGTGCGCAATCGGTTCGCGCTACTGCAAGAAAACTACGGGCATTTCCCCGTGTGCATGGCGAAGACCCAGTACAGCTTTTCCACCGATGCCAGTGCCAAGGGTGCTCCCGAAGGTCACGTCATACCCATACGTGAGTTGCGCTTGTCCGCGGGCGCCGAGTTCGTGGTGGCGCTGTGCGGGGAAATGATGACGATGCCGGGATTGCCGAGGGCTCCAGCCGCGGAAGCCATCCACATCAACGAGAAGGGCGAAATCGAAGGGCTGTTCTAAAGCTGAGAGCGGATCAACTCGAAATAAATCCGTCTCTGACCCTGATTTATTTCTTCAACTCTGCAATTCCTTAATCCCCTGGTCCAACCCCGCCAGGGTGAGCGGAAACATGCGCTCGTTCATGATCTCTCGGGTAATGCCGATGGAAGGCGTGTACTCCCAGCGTTGAACCGGTTCAGGATTGAGCCAGATGGCGTTGCCATAAGTGTGCAGCAGCCTGCCCATCCAAACGGCCCCCGGCTCCTCGTTCCAGTGCTCGACGCTGCCGCCAGGGTGAATGATTTCGTAGGGGCTCATGGATGCGTCGCCGATGAAAATCAGTTTGTGATCGCTGCCGTAGGTGTGCATCAGTTCATCGGTGGGAACCCTTTCGCGCATGCGCCGGCCGTTGTCCTTCCATACGGATTCGTAAATGAAGTTGTGAAAGTAGTAGTACTCCAGATGCTTGAATTCCGAGCGTGCGGCGGAGAATAGTTCCTGGCATATCTTGACGTGGTCCTCCATCGAGCCGCCGACGTCAAGAAACAACAACACTTTCACACTGTTGTGCCGCTCCGGCACCAGCTTCAGGTCGAGCAACCCTGCATTTCGTGCGGTGGAGCGGATTGTATCGTCGAGGTCCAGCTCCTCGGCGGCGCCACGGCGGGCAAACTGGCGCAAACGCCGTAGCGCGACCTTGATGTTGCGCGTGCCGATCTCCACGCTGTCGTCCAGATTCTTGAACTCGCGACGGTCCCAGACTTTTACGGCGCGGCGGTTTCGCGAACCATTCTGGCCGATTCGAACGCCTTCCGGGTTGTAGCCGTAAGCGCCGAAAGGCGAGGTGCCGCCGGTACCGATCCACTTCGAGCCGCCCTGGTGGCGTTCCCGTTGCTCGGCGAGTCGCTCGCGCAGGGTCTCCATGAGCTTCTCCCAGCCGCCCAACGCTTCGATTTGCTGTTTTTCCTCTTCGCTCAAATTGCCCATGCCCGCCAGGCGCAACCACTCTTCGGGTATTTCCCCGACAACTTCGTCGAACAATTCCTGCATGCCCTGGAAGTGCGCGCCGAATACGCGGTCGAAGCGGTCGAAGTGACGCTCGTCTTTCACCAGAGACGCCCGCGCGAGGTAGTAAAAATCATCGACGCTATAACCCGCGACACGCCGGGACAGCGCATCGAGCAGAGTCAAGTATTCGGTTACCGAGACAGGGATCCCGGCGCTTCTAAGCATGAGGAAGAAGTCGACGAGCAATGTTCGGATCAGTTCCGTCTGCGGTTCAGAAACACGAGCCGTTCGAATAGATGGACGTCCTGCTCGTTCTTGAGCAGGGCGCCATAGAGCGGTGGAATGAGCTTGCCATCGTCCTTTTCTCGCAACGCACTCGCCGGAATGTCCTCAGCAACCAGCAGCTTAATCCAGTCGAGAAGCTCCGAGGTCGAGGGTTTCTTTTTCAATCCCGGCACGTCCCGCAGATCGAAGAATGCTTCCAGGGACTCCCTCAGGATGTCTTTTTTCAAGTCGGGAAAATGGACGCGCACAATGCTCTCCATGGTTTGCTTGTCGGGAAAGCGGATATAGTGAAAAAAACATCGCCTCAAGAAGGCATCGGGGAGTTCTTTCTCATTATTGCTGGTAATGAAGATGATGGGACGTTGTCTCGCTTTGATCTGCTGTTTTGTTTCGTAGACGTGAAACTCCATCCGATCGAGTTCCAACAGAAGGTCATTGGGAAACTCGATGTCGGCTTTGTCTATTTCGTCGATGAGCAGAACCGGCTGGACCTCACTTTCGAAAGCCTCCCAGAGCTTACCCTTGACGATGTAGTTGGCGATGTCGTGCACGCGCGCCTCACCGAGCTGGGAATCGCGCAGTCTCGCCACGGCATCGTATTCGTAGAGGCCTTGTTGTGCTTTGCTGGTGGACTTGATATGCCATGCGATGAGCGGGCGATTGAGCGCCGCCGCCACTTCCTCGGCAAGGCGTGTTTTGCCGGTGCCGGGCTCGCCCTTGACGAGCAGCGGCCGTTCGACGGTGACGGCGGCATTTACCGCCATGGTCAAATCATCGGTAGTGACGTAAGAATCGGTGCCCTGGAATCTCGAATCGTTCATGGGGCGCTATTGTAATGTATCGGGTGCAATTTTCATGGCTCGCCTCTAACATCCCGGCATCCACACCTGAGGCTTCCAGAGCATGAGCAGTTACGAGGACTATACCGCCACCTCCGCCCACTACGATGCGACCCGTGTGCCCATCGGAACCGAGATCATTCTGGGCTGCCTGGCCCGGGGTCCCCGGCCACTGTCGGAGCAGGTTCTCGTCGATGCCGGCTGCGGAACGGGCAACTACTCCCGGGCTCTCCTGGACCACGTGGCGCATATCGCGGCGGTCGATATGAACGACGCCATGTTGGGGGTCGCCCGAGCCAAGATGGAGGAAGCCGAGGTGGCCGGACGCATCGGCTTTCACCGCGCCGCCATCGATTGCCTGCCCATGGACTCCATCAGTGCCGACGCGGTCATGATCAACCAGGTGCTGCACCATCTGCCGGATGATGCATCGAAGGGTTATCCTCTGATGCGCAAGGTGATCGGCGAGTTTGCCCGGGTGCTGCGCCCCGGCGGAGTTCTGGTGGTGAACTTCTGCAGCCACGAGCAGCTGCGCCGTGGTTGGTGGTTCTTTCCGCTCATCGAGGCGACCGCGGAGCGCATGATCGAACGCCACGCGCCGTTGCTGGAGCTGGAAAGCATGATCGTCGCCAGCGGATTCGACCTGTGCGGGCGATTTGTTCCCACCGACGCGGTCATGCAGGGACACAGTTATTACGATCCCCGCGGACCTCTGGACGCAACATGGCGCGCCGGCGACTCGGTTTGGGCCATGCTGAGCGCCGCAGAGCTGGAACAGGTACAGAAGCGTGTGCGCGACATGGATGCCCGCGGTGAGCTGGAAAACTTCGTTGCCGATCATGATGCCGAACGCGTGCATGTGGGCCAGGCGACCTTTCTGTGCGCCAGGCGCCGATGAGCTTCGCGGCCGGGCTTGGAACTGAGGCGGTGGCAATCAGGGGAATTTTGTTCGATAAGGACGGCACGTTGCTGGATTTTCATGCCAGCTGGATGCCTGCCTATCGAACCGCGGCGGATGCGGTAAGCCGCGCGGTGGGTCGACCGGGGCTTGCCGACCAGTTACTGGCCATCGGCGGTTACGACCACGAGACCGGGCGCTGCAAGCCCGGGATGGCGCTGGCATCCGGCACCAATCGCGATATTGCTCGGCTGTGGGCGAAGGAGTGCGGCCTCGACGACGCGATGCAATTGTTGACTCAGCTCGAGGAAATTTTTGCCGGCGATGTTCCCGCGCGTGCGGTGCCGGTGGGCGACCTGGCGTCACTGTTCACGCGCTTGACCATGCGCGGCTTGCGCCTTGGCATCGCCACCATGGACAGCGAGGCTTTGGCCGAGGCCACTGTGTCAGTGCTCGGGATCGACGCTTATTTCAGTTTTATCTGTGGCTATGACAGCGGCTTCGGGGTAAAGCCCGATCCGGGGATGGTCAGCGCGTTTTGCAATCGGCTTTGCCTGCAGCCCGCCGAGGTGCTGGTGGTGGGAGATACGCTCCACGATCTGCATATGGGCCGCGCCGCCGGCGCCGGGCTGGTGGTCGGTGTCTTGAGTGGGGCCGGTACCCGCGATCTGTTCGAATCCCACTGCGATCATATTCTGGACGACGTGCTGGCGTTGGAGTCGCTGATCCCTTCTCAATAGCGCATGTTCGGCAGAACCAGTAGCTCGATCCAGTTGCGCACCTCGGCCAGACGCACGTCTTCGTTGGTGACATCGGCGTCGACACCCAGCAGCCAGGCTAGATCCCGCCGACTCGGATCCTGGTACAGGGCTTCCAGCTTGTTGACGTAATCGTGGGCAGCTTCGGTGTCGGCGAAGAATCCCATTTTCGTCAGCCGTTCGATGCGGCAGTAGGTGAGTCGCGCGATCTCGTGAAGGTCGTATTCCGGGTGATATTGCACCGCCCAGATGGTTCCCCCTTTGTGGGTGATTGCAACGGCCTGGACACTGGTAAAAGAATTGCCGGCGAGCAGCACGGCGCCCGGCGGCAGGTGCGTGCATTCGTCTTCGTGACTGATGAAGGCATCGAATACGCTGGGTTTGCCAATATACAGCGGATGGGCGCGGCCTTCCGGTGTCAGCGTTATCTTGCGTGCAATGCCCATTTCACGTCCGCGGGGATTGGCGGCGCACACGCCACCGGCGGCGACCACACCGATTTGCGCGGCCCAACAGCTTCCGAAGCTCGGTAGCTTCGCTTCGAAGGCTGCCCGGGCCAGCTCGATTTGTGGTGTTACGGCTGGGTCGTCGGCGTACACCGTCAAGCTGGAGCCGGTCCAGGCGAGGCCGTCGTAGGCCTCCAGCGCTGCCCCCCGGGGGAGCGAATTACCGGGGTCCGCCGGGTACACGATGTCCACGTCGCAGCCCGGGTGACACTTCGTGAGCATTTGCGAATAAAGCTCGCCGGCCGGCGTTGCCCCACCCGACGCCAGCTCTTCGCGCCCGTCGCGCCGATAGCCGTCTATAACGAGAAATCTCGGGTGATTGGCCACTTTTTTTGTCCTAGGTATCGCCGGCGATGCGGCGAATGGTTTCGGGTAATTCCGCGGCCCGGGGGCAGATAGCATCCGCTGTCGTGTGATCCTTGTCGAGATCCCGGGTCGCCGTGAAAAGCACGGCCTTCATGCCGAGGGCGTGGGGACCCTTGATGTCGTTGTGATCGCGATCGCCGATGTGCAGCATGTCGCGAAATTCCACGCCAAGTTGCGCTGCCGCCGAGGCGAACATGTCACGATGGGGCTTCGAGTGACCGACCTCGTCGGAAAAGGCAAAACCGTCGAAATGCTGTAACAGATCGTGCATCTCCAGCCACTGACGAAGGCAGCGCCCGGGGGAGTAGATGGCATCGGAAACCACTCCCAGCTTGTAGGTGCCGGCGAGAGCGGCGATGGCCTCGGTGATACCGTCGATGGGGTTCGGCGGCACGGTCACTTCCATCTCTTCCAGTGCCTGCACCAACTCTCCGCGATCGGCGTCGGGCAGCGTGCGCCCGAGGCCTTGCAGCAGCACAGAGACACGCTCATCTACCGTCCAGGTCACGTGTTGCTGATGCCAGACGCGATTAAAAGCCGCCTCCATGGTGTCGTAGGCGGTCAGCAGCGCCGATTTGTCCAGGGAAGCGTTGCGGTCGAGCGCCGCCAGCGCCAGCTCCCGGCGGGCATCGCGCTTCGATGCGAGTCCCTGAGCTTTGCGCTTGCCCTCATCGGAATCGTCGTGGATGACGGTGTCCCAGAGGTCGAATGTGATGGCTTTTACCATGATGGACGGCGGACTCCTTTAATATAGCGTCGACAATAAACGGCGCGCAGCTTAAGGCAAAGCGTGATCGGCAACAAGGCGTGGTAGATTGACCCGCTGGCGCGGGTGCTGGGGGGGGGGGGAAGCAAATCAGTCATTCAAAAGAAATACGCCGTGATCGGATCCCGCTGCCTGCAATGAGCGCGGGTACCGAGCGCAATCTCAGCGTGCTGCGCTTCGGCGCAGGCGAGGCGCGGCCAAAGGCCTACCTGCAGGCGTCCCTGCACGCGGACGAGCTCCCGGCGATGTTGGTGCTGAATCACCTTGTGGACAGGCTGACCCGGGCTGCCGGGGAGGGCGCCATCCGCGGCCAGGTGGTGGTCGTGCCCGTGGCAAATCCCATCGGGCTGGCCCAGTTTGTACAGGGCCGCGCCATGGGCCGCTTTGCACTCGCAGGCTCGGGTAACTTCAATCGCGGTTTCCTGGATCTATTCGACGCGCTGGACGGAGATATCGCCGGGCGGTTGAGCGCTGACGGGGCGGCCAACGTTGACCTGATACGCGCGGCCATGGGCGACGCGCTGGATGCAATGCGGCCCGCCGATGAGGTCGCGTGTTTGCGCCACACGTTGCTTGGCCTGGCTTTCGACGCCGATATTGCACTGGATTTACATTGCGACTCCGAGGCCGTGCTGCATCTTTACCTGGGAACACCCTTGTGGCCCGGTGCTGCCGATCTTTCTGCCCAAATCGGCAGCCAGGCGACGCTGCTGGCAACTGTCTCCGGCGGCGTTCCATTCGATGAGGCCGTCGGTGGCCCATGGTGGGCGCTGGCGGAGCGCTATCCCGAGCATCCTATTCCGGCGGCGTGCTTGTCTGGAACCGTGGAGTATCGCGGGCGCAGCGATGTGGATGAAGCCATGGCGGCGCAGGATGCCGACAATTTATTCCGGTTTCTGCAGCGCCGGGGTATCGTCGACGGTGAACCGGGACCGCTGCCCGACGCCCGGTGCGCGGCCACGCCCCTGGATGGGGTCGACATGATCCGAGCACCGGTGGGTGGCGTCATTGCTTATGCGAAGAAACCCGGCGACGCGGTTGCTGCCGGGGACGTGGTGGCAGTGATCGTGGATCCCATGAATTCGGATTTCGCCGCGTCGCGCACCGAACTCAGGTGCCGCTGCGATGGAATTCTCTACGGCCGCACCGAGGATCGCCTGGCACGCCCGGGGAAAGTGGTGTGCAAAGTCGCCGGAAACGAGAGTCTGCCCGATCGGCATGCCGGCGCTTTACTAACCGATTGAGATCAGAAAAATGCAGATAGAGATTTTCGAGCTGGAACGCGTGCAATCTCTGTGGGAGAACCGCGTCGAATTCAACCTGACCGAGAGCGGTGTGCATCCCTACACGCTCAACGAGCTGTTGGAAGAAAAAGACGTTGCCGCGCTGGCGGACTTACGTCTGGGCTACGGTCAGACCAACGGCAGTATCGTCTTGCGCGAAGCAATCGCGGCGCTTTATCCCGGTGCTGGCAGCGACAACGTGGTGGTCACGAACGGGTCGGCCGAGGCGAATTTCGTTGCCGCATGGAGCACTCTCGACGACGGTGACGAAATCGTTTACATGGTGCCCAATTATTTGCAGATCCGCGGCATCAGCCGCGCCATGGGTGTGACGGTGCGCCCGCTTCGCCTGCGCGCCGAGCTTGGATGGCAACCGGATCTGGACGAGTTAGACACCCTTGTCACGGCGCGAACAAAGGTGATCGCGATTTGCAATCCCAACAACCCCACCGGCATGACGCTCTCCGCTGAAGCCATGAACGCTATTGTCTCGGCGGCGCAGCGCTGCGGCGCGTGGCTGTTCGTCGATGAGGTCTACAGAGGCGCGGAGTTGGATGGAAAGGACAGCGCAAGTTTTTGGGGGCGTTACGATCGGCTCGTCATCACTGGCGGATTGTCCAAAGCGTACGCCTTGCCGGGGCTGCGTCTCGGGTGGTTGGTGGGGCCCGTGGATTTCATCGAGGCCGCATGGGCGCGAACCGACTACACCAGCATCGCTCCCGGGATCCTCAGCGACGAGGTCGCGAGGTTCGCGCTGCAACCGTCACTGCGTGCGAGAATTCTCGAACGCAACCGCAGTCTTCTTAGAGATAATCTCGCGACTCTGCAGGCTTGGATCGCGGAGCAACCGGTGGAAATGACGTTGACGCCGCCCAAAGCGGGCGGCATGGCTTTCGTCCGTTATCACCTGGACATGAACTCCACCGAACTCACCACGCGCCTGCGTGAGGAAAAGTCCGTGTTGATCGTCGCCGGCGATTGCTTCGGCCTCGATGGATACTTGCGCATCGGCTTCGGGGCCGATCCGGAGTACCTGCATCGAGGTCTGGAACGTATCGGTGAGTTCCTGGATGGGTGCCGAATGCTAAGGGCTTAGCGCTTGTCGGCCTTTCTTGAACTGCTTGACCAGGGAATTCGTTAAGTCCTGCAAATCCGACTTCGGACCTTTCTCCACGTAGATTGTTCGTGTTTGAAGATCCACGAGGTAGGCGTCCATGTGAACTTTGAAGCACTGTGTGCCCACGGATCTGAACCAGTACATCAGGGCACCGTCGAGCTTTTCTTTGCGGCCCAGCACATAGAGCCGCTCGGCCCGCGGTTCATTGTTGACGCCAGAAGCCTCCCAGCTGTCGTTGGGGTTTGTGAACGTGAGAACGTAGTCCAGTTCTCCGTCCGCATCCAAGAAACGGGCGCTGAACTTCTCGATGTCAATGGCCGGGTCGTCGCTGCCGCAGGTATTGGCGCCGGTGACCGGCGGCAAGGTGATTCGAAACGGTGGCTTCGTGATGGGACGCCTGCCATCGTAGGCGGCTCTGCCGCCGCGTAGCTCTTGTCGCGCTTGTGCGATGCCTGGAATGCCAGCGTAGATTGTGTCGGCTTGGTCGATTAATGACTCGGCCTCGTCAAATCGGTAAGCCGCAATCTCTTTGACCGCAAGTGCCGCGTAGTGACCGGCGACGCGTTGCACACCCATGTCGGCTTGTGCATTCTGCGGATCGATGGCGAGCACTTCCTTGAAGTCCGAAAGCGCATTGTCGTCTGGCGGTGATGTTAGACGATCGGCCTCGAACGCCTCTTCGGCAGATGCCAGCAGCGCGGCGATTGCCTGGGATCTCTTGAAGTCCGCCTCGAGCTTCGCCGTCACGATCGCTTCTTGCTCGAGTCGCTTTCGTTCGATCTCGGCTTCGCGCTCGGCGGTTATGCGGCGCCGCTCTTCTTCCGCCGCCTGACGCGCGACCTCCAGACGCTTGCGCTCCTCTTCGGTGGCACGGCGCGCGGCCTGCATGCGCTCTCGCTCTTCCTCGGCAGCCTGACGCGCTTCGGTTTTGATGCGTTGCTGCTCTTGCGCGTGGGTCGTCTTGCGTTTGTCCAGTGCGACGCGCGCAGCCGCAATACTTTCGGCGCCGGGGCTGACGGCGTCCGCCTTGTTCAGGTATCCCTTGGCGACATCGAAGTTGTTGTCGTTCGCCGACGCTTTCGCCAGGACGAGATAGCGGGTCAGGATATTGTGCAGACCCTCGAGGGCAGCGCTGTTGGCAGGATCCAGGGCGAGCACCGCGCGAAATCGCGAGAAGGCATTCTTGTCGGCGGGTGTGGTGAGTCTGTCCGCGGCTATGTCCGCTGTCGCTTCACGCAGCAGCTGCTCGATGTCGGCGCGTTTGCGCTCGTACTCCGCCGCGGCACGTGCCTTGGCGAGTTCCGCGTCGTGTTCGGCTCGCTCGCTGGCGCGTTGCTCGTCGATTCTTGCCTGCTTCTCTGCAGAGGCTTTTTGTTCGGCGATCCTGGACGCGGCCAGCAAATCCGCGCTGGGTACTTTCTCGCTGTCCCTGGCCGCGGCAACCGGTGTTCGCGAAGTCGTTCGGTCCGTCGGTTGGGTAAGAAAATACCACGTCCCCATTGCGCCGATGATTATGGCAACGACACTCACTTCCGCGAATCGGCGCCCGATGCTGCGATGGTTAGGATCTTTAGGCTCCGAGTCGTTGTTTGCCCTTGGCGGAGCCGGAGGTGCGATGCGATCGGTCGCGACCATACCCGAGGTGCCGCCAGCGGTGGACGTGCCCGAGGTCTTGGCGGACATCCTGGCCGAGGGGCGCGCGCCGGTGCTGTCCGGTTTTCCGCGGGTGCCGGTGGCCGCGGGCGGCGCGGCGCGTTCGCCGGGGGCAGAGGGATCAAAAACCTCGGTGTGCACCCGGGTAGGTGCGGCGCGGGCAAAGTCGGTGGTGACATTGGGAATTATCGCCGGCGGCGGGCGGGTTTCGCGTCCCGCGAGCACCACCCGCCACTCATCGATGGATTGGGGACGGTTCTCCGGCAGAAATTCCAGCGCCCAGTCGATGGCGCTGAGGAACGCCGGTGAATACTCACCTGACGCCGCTTCGCTTGCAGGTTTTAAAATATCCGTGCCGGCCATGACCCCGTTGACCCGGCCCATGGCGTCCGGCGGACCCTTTCCCGTGACCGCGCGGTAAAGCGTCGCGCCCAGGGAATAGATGTCGGTCCACGGACCCTGCTTTTTCTCTCCTGCCTTGGAAGTGTCGTACTGCTCGAAGGGCGCGTAACCCGGCGTCACGAGTGCTGTCAGAGTACGCGTCGCGACGCCGATAGCCTGGCGCGCAGAGCCGAAATCCAACAGCACCGGTGTGCCGTTCTCGCGCAGGTAGATATTATCCGGCTTGATGTCGCGATGGATGAACCCCGCCTCGTGGACGACCTTCAGTCCATCCAACAGCGGCATGACTATGGAACGCAGCTTGGCTTCGCCGCTGATTTTTTTGCTTTTGAGAAGTTTTTCCAGGCTTTCGCCGCGTTCGTACTCCATCACCATGTAGGCGGTGCTGTTGGCCTCGAACACGCTCATCACCCGTACGACATTGGGGTGGCGGAATTTCGCCAGGGTGCGAGCCTCGGTAACGAATCGATTGAGTCCCCAGCCGTAGGTCTCGCCGTGATCCTCGGAAATCGGATGCACATGGCTGTCGTTGCTGCGTGTGGCGAGCTCCACCGGGAGAAACTCTTTTATCGCCACGCGCTGGTCCAGATTCGTGTCCAGGGCCAGGTAGGTGATTCCAAAACCGCCTTTGCCGATGACAGAGCCGATCACATACCAATGCAGCTTATAGCCGCTGGGTAGAGCGTTGTGATGCCTCTCTCGCGCCATGAAGGTTCGTCCTGGGTGCCGCGATGCGCATCGAAATGGCTTCGCCGGCGGCCGGATCCCGGTTAATTACTAGCGGTTATCGATATGAGATCGAGGTTAGCAGAATGCGCGCCCGGTTGGCGTCAAACTGCCTTCTGGCCCCCGAGTGTGGTCCAAAGCATGAGCTTTTCAGAAAGAACCGTGTTTGTGCAAGTTGGTTGCGCCCGCTGTCGGGCCTTACTCCTATCGGCGTTTAGCCGGCGACTCAGGAGGTTGCCGGCAATGCGTGGATCGGTGATGTCTCAGCCGGCGCGGCGTTGGTTGCCGGCGAAAAAACGCCTCGCGGCGTCGACGACCCGGGATATGTCGTCCCCGTTAACATCGAGATGGGTTACCAGTCGCATGGGGCTGGTACCGGGAATGGTAATGTTCTGCTCGCCCAGAGCCTGGGAGAAGCTCGCCCCATCGTCGCTGCGCACCCGAACGAACACCATGTTGGTCTGCACCGCCGATGGATCCACCTCCAGCTCGTCGATGCCGGCAAGTCCATCGGCCAGCTGTTGAGCATTGGCGTGATCGTCGGCGAGGCGGTCCACGTGTTGCTCCAGAGCGACAATCCCGGCGGCCGCCAGCACCCCGGCCTGGCGCATGCCGCCGCCAAGCATCTTGCGCCCGCGCCTGGCTTCGGTGATGAAATCCGGCGCGCCGCACAACAAGGATCCGGCGGGAGCCCCCAACCCCTTGGACAGGCATACGGACACGCTGTCGAAGGGAGCGCTGATAGTATCGGCAGGAATACCCAGCTTGACCGCGGCGTTGAAGACCCGCGCACCGTCCAGATGCAGGGCGAGCCCGTGATCATCGGCGAGCCGGCGGGCTCGCGCCATGTAGTCCAGGGGCAGGACTTTGCCCGACTGGGTGTTCTCCAGGCATAGGAGCCGGGTGCGTGCGAAGTGATAGTTGTCCGGTTTCACCAGCTTCGCCACCTGATCCAGGTCCAGCGTGCCATCGTCCTGGAAATCCATGGGCTGTGGCTGTATGCCGCCCAAGGCCGCGCCGCCGCCGCCCTCCGCGCGGTAAACGTGGGCATTCTGCCCGGCGATGTACTCGTCACCGCGCCGGCAGTGGCTGAGCAGTGCCAGCAAGTTCCCCTGGGTGCCGGTGGCGACGAACACGGCCGCTTCCTGTCCGAGCATTTCCGCACCCAGTGCTTCGATGCGATTGACCGTGGGGTCTTCGCCGTAGACGTCATCGCCGACCTCCGCGTTGGCCATAGCCTGGCGCATGGCGTCGGTTGGTCGGGTGACGGTGTCGCTGCGTAGATCGATGTTGTTCATAGTGCACCCATGGAAAACGGTATCGATAGTAACAGTTACCGTGCCGCATTCCTGCAGGTGCGACGGGGACCGATTATGATAGTTGACACGAGGCCCCCCGCGGGCCGTGGGCGCAGATGAAAAAATGGCGGACGAGCAGAGCACTACCAGGCGTACACTCATTTTGACCGGCGCAAGCCGCGGCATCGGCCATGCCACGGTAAAGCGCTTCTCCAGCGCCGGCTGGCGGGTGATCACCTGCTCCCGTCAGCCCTTCCCGGAAGACTGTCCATGGGAGGCGGGGCCGGAGGATCACATACAAATCGATCTCGCCGATGGGGACGCTTTGCAGGCGGGGATCGCCGAGATGCGTTCACGGCTCGACGACGGCGCCCTGAGCGCACTGGTGAACAACGCGGGTATTTCACCAAAGGGGCCGGATGGACAGAGATTGGGAACCCTCGATTGGGACCCGGATACCTGGCAACAGGTATTTCAAGTGAACTTTTTCGCTTCCCTTGCACTCGCCCACGGCCTGCTGGAAGAGCTGAAGGCGGCCCAGGGAACGGTGATCAACATCACCTCCATCGCCGGCAGCCGCGTGCACCCCTATGCGGGCAGCGCCTATGCCACTTCCAAGGCGGCGCTGGCGGCGCTCACCCGGGAAATGGCGGCGGATTTCGGCCCCCTGGGGGTGCGTGTGAACGCCATTGCGCCCGGTGAGATCGACACAGCCATTCTGTCACCGGGCACCGAGGAGTTGGTCAGGCAAATTCCACTGCGCCGCCTCGGTTCCCCGGAGGAAGTCGCCAGCACCATCTACTTCCTGTGTTCACCCCAGGCGAGTTATGTTACCGGCACAGAGGTGCATATAAATGGTGGCCAGCACGTTTGACCCAGTCTGAATGGCCTGGGTGTTTGGCAATCCTCTGCCCAAGTCGAATACACTAGCGCTTCCGTTCCACCACGCCACGATTCGACTTAACAGGAGTCGTCATGTCCCACGCCCCGAATTCCCTTGCCGCCAGAGATGTGGCCTATGCCATGCATCCCTACACCAATCTCGCGCTCCACGAGCAACGCGGGCCGACGGTATTCACCCGCGGTGAGGGCATTTACATCTGGGACGACGAGGGTAACCAGTACCTGGAAGGTCTCGCCGGATTGTGGTGCACGGCCCTGGGTTACAGCGAGCAGCGCCTGGTGGATGCCGCGGTCAAGCAGCTCGGCACCTTGCCCTTCGCCCACACCTTCGCGCACCGTTCGACCATACCTGTCATCGAGCTTTGTGAGACGCTCATCAAGATCGCCCCGGGGGACATGGGGAAAGTGTTCCTGGTGAACTCGGGCTCCGAGGCGGTGGACGCCGCTATCAAGATGATCTGGTACTACAACAACGCTCTGGATCGTCCGGAAAAGAAGAAGATTATCTCGCGCAAGCGCGGCTATCACGGTGTCACTATCGCCGGTGGAAGTCTTACGGCGATCCCCTTGATGCAGAACGACTTCGATCTTCCCCTCGATCGCTTTCTGCATACGGACACACCGTGTTATTACCGTTACGGCAAGAACGGGGAGTCCGAGGAGGAATTTGCGACGCGCCTCGCCGACAGCCTCAACGATCTCATCGAGGCCGAAGGTGCAGACACCGTCGCCGCCTTCGTGGCGGAGCCCGTGATGGGCGCGGGCGGCGTGCTTACTCCGCCGGCGACCTATTTCGAGAAAATCCAAAAAGTGCTCGACCGTCATGACGTGCTGATGGTTGCCGACGAGGTGATCTGCGGATTCGGGCGCACCGGCAACATGTGGGGCTCGGAGACTTACCGTATCAAGCCGGATATCGTCACCTGCGCGAAGCAGCTGTCCTCGGCTTACCTACCCATCGCCGCCGTGATGATTTCCGACCCCATTTACCAGGCATTCGTCGAACAAAGCCGCAAGCTTGGAGCCTACGGCTCCGGCCACACTTACGGTGGCCACCCGGTATCGGCCGCCGTTGCCCTGGAGACCCTGAAGATTTACGAGGAGCGCGACATTGTCGGTCATGTGCGTGAGGTAACGCCGCATTTCCAGACGCGTCTGCAGGGGTTGGCGGAACACCCGCTGGTGGGCGAAGCGCGAGGAATCGGTCTCATCGGGGCGGTGGAAATCGTTGCAGACAAGAGTAGCCGCGAGCAGTTCTCGGCGGACGTCAAAGCGGGCGCCATAGTCGCGGAAAAAATCTTCGAACACGGACTCATCGTGCGCGGGCTGCCCGGCGACGCAGTGGCCACTTGTCCGCCGCTGATCATCGACGACAAGCAGGTCGACGAGTTATTCGACAAAGCGTCGGCGGTTGCGATAACGTAGTCGACTTTGCCGGTGAACCAGTCCGGGTTTTCCTCGAATACTTCGCGGCTGACGATGGCGTCCGCATCCAGGGCGTGATCCACCGCCAGTATCCCGTTCAAGTGATCGATTTCGTGCTGCAGCAGCTCAGAGGTCGCTTGATCGAGCTTGTCCATGATCTTGGTATTACCATTGTCGTCCAGGTAGCGCACGGAAATGGCGCGGTGGCGGCGAACGCGCACGAGCAGAAAAGGAAAGCTCATGCAGTCGTCCCACATGGTGAACGTCTCTGCTGAGCGCCAGGTGATTTCTGGATTGATCATGGTGAACGGCTGGTCGCCCAAATTGACGGCGATGAAACGCAGTGCGACGCCTATCTGGGGAGCGGATATGGCACGGCCGAAGCCGTGTTGGGCGCGAAAGCTGTCCAGGGTGGCGTGCAGGCGATCGCGGTCGTAGCAATAGTCTGCGCTCTTGACATCATCGACGGGCCGGCAATCTTTACGCAGCCCCGGGTCGCCCAGTAGAAGAACTTTGGCGGGGACGGATTCTCTTATAACCATCGTGCTGCTCTTGTTCGCATCTACGGGGCGTTCCACACCGGCAAGCCGAAGGCGAATGTGGTGCCCTCGCCGGGTCGGCTTCGCACATCGAGCTCGCTTCCGTGCAGTTCGACGATGCGCCGCGCGATGGCGAGCCCGAGGCCCGCATGGCCATTTCCGGATTGTTGATCCGCTACGCGATAAAAACGGTCGAAAATGCGCGGTAGATCGCCTTCCGGAATGCCACTGCCGGTGTCGGCGACGCAGAGAATTACTTGCTCCGCGTCACGGCGAACCGGGACCCGCACGGTTCCCCCTGGCGGTGTGTGGGTGAGGGCATTGTCGATGAGATTGTCGAGCACGCGCTCCACCAAGGCAATATCGGCGCAAACCAGCGGTAAATCCGCATCCAACTCCATGGCCAGCTCAACCTCGCACTCGCCGGCTTTGAGCTGAAACTTCTGCACCACGTCTTGAACCAGTTCCGGCAATGAAAAAGGCTCGCGTTGCGGTGACGCTTCCTGCGCCTCCAGCTTCGCAAGTTCGAACAGTTCGCCCACCAGGCGCGTCAGGTACTCGCTTTGACGCAGAACAATGGCGAAGTAATCCGCGCGTTGTTCGGCTGTAAGAGTACCTTCCTTGAGCTTGAGGGTCTCCAGGTAGCCGTGCAGGGCTGCCAGTGGGGTACGTAAATCGTGGGAGACCTGGGCGACCAAATCACGCCTGAGAGAATCCTGCTGTTTGAGTTCCTGGATTTGCTCGACGATGCGCCCGGCCATTTGATCGAAAGTAACACCCAGGCGATCTACCTCGTCCGGCGCAGCGAGGGCGGGTTTTTTCTGGAAGTAGGCAGGCTCGCTGAAATCACTCAGGCGGAAGTTGTCCATGGCGGCGGTCAGCCGCTGCAAGCGACGCGTGAGTAGTCGAAATACGATGAGCCCCGCCAGCAGACCGAAGGCGAGGGTTGCTGCTACTGCCCAGGCACTGAGGCGCGCGAAGTAACTACCCTCGGCGAACTCGTCGACAAAATCGTACATTTCTCCGCGCAATACGACATATAAGTACCCCTGGGGCGACTCCGCGGATGGCACGGGAGTCACCGAAAAAACCTTACGCCTGTCGTGGCTGCGCGGGTCATCCCCGAGAAGCGGAAAGCTTGCCGAGTCGTCGAGAAAGGCATCGATGGGTTTCAGGGATACGTGCTTTCGCTTGACCTTCCCGGGATCCGCGGAGTACGAAAGGATGCGCCCGTCGAGATCGAGCAGATAAATCTCGATGCTGGGATTGATCAACATGTAATCGTGGAACATGGATTTCAACGCCAGCTCGTTGAGACGGCCTTCGGCAACCAGATCGCGATCGGCAACCAGATTGCGCGCCAGGTCACGATTGAGTTGCTGATTGACCTCAGCGAGATAGTGGCGCGTTGCGGAAAAGCTGACCAGGGCGTAGACCAGTCCCATGGCGGCAATCAGCACCACCAGTCCCAGGGCAAGCTTGGCGTACAGGGTTCGAAACATCGCTTTAGATCTCGGCGAACTTATAGCCCACGCCCCACACGGTGAGTATGTATTCGGGCTTGGCGGGGTCGATTTCGATTTTCGCGCGTAGTCGATTGATGTGTGAGTTAACCGTGTGCTCGTAGCCTTCGTGGTTGTAACCCCACACCTGGTCCAATAACTGCACCCGGTTGAAGACCTGCCCGGGATTGCGCGCGAAATGCGCCAACAGATCGAACTCCTTGGCGGTCAAGGTGATGTCCTCGCCGTCGACGGTCACCTGGCGTTTGGATACGGTGATGCGCATCGTGCCGCGCTCGATGATTTCGTTCTCGACGCCGCCGCTTGTCTCCGGGGAGAGGGCATCCACACGCCGCAATAACGCCTTGACCCTCGCCACCAGTTCGCGAACGCTGAACGGCTTCGTCAGATAGTCGTCGGCGCCGGTTTCCAATCCCCGCACCCGATCCAGTTCCGTGGACTTCGCGGTCAGCATCAGAATTGGCACGTAGCCAGGCAGCCGGCGGATGTCCCGGCACACGGATAGCCCGTCTTTGCGCGGCACCATGATGTCGAGCACCACGAGCTCATAGTTTCCATCCTTGAACATCTCGAATCCGGTGACGCCGTCATCGGCAATGTCGGCGGCGCAGTCCACGTCGCGCAGGTGTAACTGCACCAGCTCGGCAAGCGTGGGATCGTCTTCAATGATGAGCGCCGCGCGGGTCATTGTTCACAGAATAATGAGCAGGATGGCGATATGCGATGCAGGAACAGACGAATTGACGAAATTGTGACCTTTACCAAACCTTCCCCCCTCTCCCCGCGAGCGGGGAGAGGGCCGGGGTGAGGGGGAATTACCGAGGCCGCTCACCCTCACCCTGTCCCTCTCCCGCGGGCGGGAGAGGGGACCCTTCGCTTGATGCTATGCTGCGATCCTACGATGCCAACGCACCATTGATGGCATTGGCATAGAGCGTCTCCAGATTCGCCACCGTCAGTTTCACGGGGTTGGTCGGTGATGAGCGCCGCGCGGGTCATTGTTCACAGAATAATGAGCAGGATGGCGATATGCGATGCAGGAAGAGACGAATTGACGAAATTGTGACCTTTGCCAAATCTTCCCCCCTCTCCCCGCTTGCGGGGAGAGGGCCGGGGTGAGGGGCTTCGATTGATGCTCTCCTGCGATCCTACGATGCCAACGCACCATTGATGGCATTCGCATAGAGCGTCTCCAGATTCGCCACCGTCAGTTTCACGGGATTGGTCGGTGCCGTCGGGTCGTCCACCGCCATCTTCGCAAGCCGTGGGATCAGCTCCTCGCTGACACCAATCCCGGCCAGGGTGTGGGCGATGCCGATCTCCTCGCGCAGGTGCAGTACCCAGTCCCGCACGCTCTTACCCGACGGATTGGGAAGATCCAGATAACGTGCCAGCGCCGTCATTTTTTCCTCGATCACTTCGCCGTTGAAAGCGAGCACGTAGGGCATGACGACACCATTGGTGAGGCCGTGGTGCGTGTCCAGCAGCGAACCGCAGGGGTGACTGAGGGAGTGCATGGCGCCGAGACCCTTCTGAAAGGCCGTTGCGCCCATGGACGATGCCACCTGCATATTGCCTCGGGCCTCCAGGTCGTTGCCGTCGGCGCAGGCCGCCGGCAACCAGTTCTTGATCAGGCGCATGCCCTCCACGGCGACGCCGTCGGCCATGGGATGAAACAACGGGCTGCAATAAGCTTCCATGTTATGGGACAACGCGTCCATGCCCACGGCCGCGGTCAGATGCGCCGGTAAACCAGCGGTCACTTCGGGATCCTCGATGACGATGGCAGGCAGCATCTTCGGGTGGAAGATGATGCGCTTGGTGTGGTCCTCGAGATTGGTGATGACACCGGCACGACCCACCTCCGAGCCGGTACCGGATGTGGTCGGAACGGCAATCACCGGCGCAATGGCGTCGGCATCCGCCCGCGTGTACCAGTCCTCGCGATCTTCGAAATCCCAGATGGGCCGGGACTGGCCGACCATGAGGGCGATGCACTTGCCCACGTCCATGGCGCTGCCGCCACCGAAGGCGACGATGCCGTCGTGCCCGCCGTCGCGGTAGACCTGCAAACCAGCATCGACGTTGGCTTCGACGGGATTGCCCTGCACATCGGAGAACAAGGAAGCGCCCAGCCCGGCATCCACGAGCATGCTCACGGCATCCGCGAGCATGGGGAGCGACGCGAGTCCCTTGTCGGTGACTACGAGGGGCCGCTCAATACCCAGCTCCCGGCAGGCCTCGGGCAATTCCACGATACGGCCCACTCCGAAGCGCACCGATGTGGGAAAGCCCCAGTTACCACGCATGTTGTCCAGCTCTGTACTCATATTCTTGTCCGCAGATGAAACGACATGGGCCGCGTCAGTTGCTCGTAACCAACCCGCGACAAAGTACAACCATGTCCGGAATTCTTGACGCCGGTCCAGGCCAGCGCAGGATCCAGGTAGTCGCAGCGGTTCATGAACCAGGTGCCGGTGGCGATTTTCTCACCGATGGCGAGTGCCGAGGTCTCGTCATTGGTCCACACCGACGCCGTCAGTCCGAACTCGCTGTCGTTCATCAGAGAGATGGCTTGCTCGTCGGAGCTTACCTTCATGATGCCCACCACCGGCCCGAAGCTTTCCTCGGTCATCACCCGCATGCCGTGATCCACGTCCACCAGGACCTGGGGCGCCAGATATGCCGAGCCGTCGACACCGGCGGGAAATTTCGCCGGATCGATCAGCGCCCTGGCGCCGGCGGCTTCCGCCTCGGCAATCTGGGAACGCACGTGCTCGGCGGCGCTGGCTTTCACCACGGGCCCGAGGGTGGTGTCGGTATCCATGGGATTGCCAAGGCGATAACCGCCTACCAGCTCCACGATCCCCTCGACGAAGCTGTCGTAGACCGCTTCGTGCACATACACGCGCTCTATACCGCAGCAGGATTGCCCGGCATTGAAGAAGGCCCCATCGGCGACATTTTCGATAGCGTGCTCAACGGTCACATCGGCGCGCACATAGGCCGGATCCTTGCCGCCCAGCTCGAGTCCAACACCGATAAAGCGCTTGGCTGCGGATCGCTGTACGGCGTGTCCGGCCGGCACCGATCCCGTGAAGGCAACAAAATCGACCCCATCGCTTTCGATGAGCCCGAGTGCCGACCCATGGCCAAGATGCAGGTGCTGGAACACGCCCGCCGGCAGCCCCGCCTTTTTGAATGCTTCGCTGAAGCGCTCCGCGCACAGCGGTGTCTGGGCCGAGTGTTTCAGCAACACGGTGTTGCCCGCGGCCAGTGCCGGGATGATGGAGTTTACCGCCGTCAGGTAGGGAAAATTCCACGGCGCGATGACGAACACTACGCCCACGGGAACCCGCCGGACAAAGCGCGTAAAGCCTTCTTTCGGTGCCACGGCGACGTCGGCAAGGGTTTCCGGGGCGATTGCCAGCATGTGGCGGGCGCGTTCCTCGAATCCGCCGATCTCCCCGGGGCTTTGTGCCACGGGCCTGCCCATCTGCCAGCTTATTTCCTCAGCGATGGCCGGCCCCTGGGCGACGAAGGCGTCCACGGCTTTGCCCAACAGGGCACAGCGTTCCTCCACCGGCATCCGGCCCCAGCTGTTCCGCGCGTCGCGGGCCCGCGCCAGGGCCTCGGCGACATCGTGGTCACTCGCCAGCGGGCGTTCCACATACACGCTGCCGTCCACCGGACTAATGCATTTCAGGTAGTCAGTCATGATCTAAATAATCTCGAAATAGCGTTGCATTTCCCAATCCGTGATGTGTTTGCGGAACTCGCGCTCCTCCCACTCCCTGGAGCCGACGTAGTGATCCACGAAGGCGTCGCCGAACCACTCCCGTGCCATCTTCGATGTCTTTAAAGCCTGGGCTGCTTCCCAGAGTGTGCGCGGCAGCGCGAGCCGCCGGGGAAACTTCTTCTCATAGGCGTTGCCCTGCACCGGCGCCTCGGGCTCCACCTTGTTCTCAATGCCCCACAATCCCGACGCCAGGGCGGCGGACAGAATAATATAGGGATTCGCGTCCGCTGCGCCGATGCGAAATTCCACCCGCTGGGACTTTTCGCTGCCGCTGATCACCCGCAGGGCGCAAGTGCGGTTGTCCACGCCCCAACTGGCGTCGGTTGGGGCCCAGAAACCGGGGATCAGCCGCGTGAAGGCGTTGACGGTGGGCGCGATCATGGCCAGCAGTTCAGGCATGAGTCTTTGCTGCCCAGCGACGAAGTGACGCATGCTATCGCTCATGTTGCCGGGCTTGCCGGGGTCATGGAACACACCCGTGCCCGCGGCATCCTGCAGCGACAGGTGAATATGACCGCCCAGCCCGGGCCAGTCCGGCGACCACTTGGCCATGAAGGTCGCCATCATGTTTCGGCGCTGGGCAAAAATCTTCGTGAATGATTTAAACAGCGACGCCTTGTCCGCGGCACTCAGCCCTTCATCCACGGTGATGGCCGCCTCCAGGGCCCCCGGCCCAGTCTCTTCGTGCAGGCCCTCGATGGGGAAATTCATGGTTTCGCCGAGCGCGAGGAGATCCCGGTAAAAGTCCGAGTGCACGGTGTTTCGCAGAACCGAATAGCCGAAAAACCCCGGCGCCATCGGCTCGAGATCGCGATAGTTTTTCTCGCGAACCGTGTTCGGGGTTTCGTTGAAGACAAAAAATTCGTACTCGAAGCCGGCGTAGGCCTTCAAACCCATATCGGCGGCGCGGCCCAACACCCGTCGCAACAAGTGGCGGGGACACAACTCGTCGGCGGGTGGGGCGAACTCGGCCATGAAAAACAGCCCGCCCTCTTCGAAGGGCAGCTCGCGGCAACACTCGGGAACAATGCGCACCGGCGCATCGGGATAGCCCTTGTGCCAGCCCGAATAGCTGACATTGTCATAGAGTTGATCATGGGGATCCCAGCCGAGCACCACGTCGCAGAAGCCGAAGCCCGAGTCCAGGGCAGAGAAGAACTTGTCACGAGACATGTACTTGCCGCGCAAGATCCCGTCCATGTCGAATATGCCGACCTTGACGTGACTGAGCTCTCGCTGCTCGACAATGCGACGGGCATCCTCGCTGGTGCGAACCTCACTTGCCTTCATGTTAATCCTCCCCGGATGCGTTGGGGCCGGATTCTATCGCATTCGCCCCCGGTCCAGCCGCCGCTGGCTCGGCCTGCGCAACCTCGTGACCCGAGCCGAGCATGACCGCGATCCAGCGCGTGCCCTCTCTGGCGTCGAGGGCGATCTTGACGGTCATGGTGAGCGGTACGGACAGGAACATTCCGACGGGCCCCAGTACCCAGCCCCAGAACACCAGGGATACGAACACCACCAGCGTCGACAATCCCAGCCCGCGGCCCATGAGTCGCGGTTCCAGCACAGATCCGATGATCACGTTCACGATTGCGAAGACCGCCGCCGTTGCCAGCGCGCCGCCGACACCGATTTGCACCAGGGCGAACAATACCGCCGGCACCGCTGCGATGATGGAGCCGATGTTGGGTACGTAGTTGAGCATGAAGGCGAGCAGCCCCCAGAGGACGGCGTTCTCGACGCCGAGGAAGGCCAGACTGATGCCGATGACGGCGCCGGTGAGGAGGCTGGTCATGGTCTTTATGGCCAGGTAGCGCTTGATGCTTCCGGTGACGTTGCCGAAACGTGCAAGGGCATCGTCGGGGTCGTCCACCACTGCACGCAGTTTTATGGCGAAGCTGCCCATCTCGAACAGGATGAATACGACGGTCAGGAATATGAGGAAGGCATTGGTCAGCACTCCGCCGAAGCTGTTGAATATGTCTGCGGCCAGTCTCATCACCCTGCTGGCGTCCATGAGATTGCGCAGCTCCCGTGCGTCGAAGGGCACCCCGCGGTTATTGAGCCAGTCCTCCACGGCGTGGGTGTAGTCGTTGAGGCGTTGCGTATACTCGGGGAGGCTCGCAGTGAACCGATTCAAGGAGGATCCGACCAGACCCGTGATACCGATACCAAAGGCGACGATGGCGGCGACGACTACGATCATGGCCGCCGCCCTGGGCAGCCCCAGCCGCTCCAGCGAGTCGAGAGCCGGTGCACAGATAATGGCGATGAACAGCGCCAGCAAAAAGGGCACGATGATGTCCGCGCCGGCGCGCATTCCGGCGACCACCACCACGAAGGCCGCCACGGTGATGAGGATCCGCGAAGCGTTGGCCTTTATTACTGGATTGGCCATGAGTGGCTCCTGTTTATGGGCTTGACGCCGGTCTTGGCGCTTGACGGGGGCGGATAGTACCGTGGATGCTCGCGTAATCCAGCAATTGAGTAACCTGCATGGCATTCACTGATCTGCCCCCCATCGCCCTGGTGCAGATGGAGGTCATTCCCGGCCGGCCCGAGCGCAATGCCGCGCGCATGGTCGACTTCATCGATGATGCCCGAAAGGCGGGCGCCGAAGTGGTGGTGTTCTCCGAGATGTGCATCCCCGGCTATCTCATGGGCGATACCTGGGAGCTGGACACCCTGGTGGAGGATTTCGCCGCCTATAGCGACGACATCCGTGCCGCGAGCCGCGGGATGACGGTCATCTTCGGTAACGTGGTGATGGACAAAGCCGCTATCGGTGAGGACGGCCGAGCGCGCAAGTACAACGCCGTGCACGTATGCCACGATGGCCAGGCGGTAGGGCGCGACGCTGTTCCGGCTGGCCTGCCGGCGGGGGTCCACCCCAAGACGCTGCATCCCAATTACCGCTTCTTCGACGATGACCGGCACTTCTACTCCCTGCGCAAGCTCGCGGAAAGCACCGGCCGGTCCGTGTACGACTGGATGGTGCCCTTCGAAGTCCCCCGCCGGGACGGCGGCAGCTTCCGCTTCGGCGTGCAACTCTGTGAGGATATCTGGTGCCAGGATTATAACTGCGGCGGCGACACTCTCGACACGTTGAGAGCCTATCATGCGAATGGCGCGCAGGCCGTGTTCAATCTATCGGCATCGCCGTGGACCTGGCAGAAGAACGACAAGCGCAACAGAACCGTGCGCGAGGTGCTGGCGCGCTCGCCGCTGCCTTTTTTCTACGTCAATCACGTGGGTGCGCAAAACAACGGCAAGAACATTCTGGTCTTCGACGGCGACACGACAGCCTACGACAGTGACGGCAGTATCAGCGCGCGCGCTACTCATTGGTCCGAGGACATGCTCGTTGTCGGCGAGAAGGCCTCGCCGGTCAGCGACGCGCAAAGCGAGATCGAAGCCATCTACGATGCGCTGCTGACGGGAATAGCACACCTGGACGACACCCGCGGCCGGCGCAGCCGCTACCTCATCGGTGTCAGCGGTGGCATCGATTCGAGCGTGGTGGCGTGTCTACTCGCGCAAGTCTGCGGTCCGGAGCGGGTATTCGCCGTTAACATGCCGACCCGCTTCAATGCCGATGTTACGCGAGCCAACGCGCAAGTGCTGTGCGAAAGGCTCGGCGTCGATTACCTGAGCTGCCCCATCGATGATATCTACCAGCAGCTCGCCCAAAAGATTAAGGCAACGCACTTTGCCCGGGAAAAAGGCGACTACACGCGCCTGGTGGACGAGAATCTGCAGGCCAGAATCCGCGGCGCCGATATGCTCGCCGGGCTTGCGGCCAAGCATGGGCTCATATTTACCAATAACGGCAACAAGACCGAAGTGGCGCTGGGCTACGCGACCCTGTATGGAGATGTGAACGGTGCACTCGCGCCCATCGCCGACCTTTACAAGCCGCAAGTCCATGCCCTCGCGCGTTACCTGAATGCCCATGTCCACGGAAAAGAGATCATTCCCGAGAATCTCCTGGACGGCAGCACCGTGCCCAGTGCCGAACTGTCCGACGCGCAGGATGTTACCAAAGGCCTTGGCGATCCCATCAAGTACGGCTATCACGACGCATTGCTGCGCCAGATGATCGAGTATCGCCGTCACCCCGCGGATATTCTCGGCTGGTATCTGGACGGCAGCTTATTGGACGCCCTCGAGTGGACGGAAGTGGATAAATTTCGCGCTTATTTCCGGGATTCGAAAAGTTGGCTGGAAGATTTGGAGTGGCTGGCGCGGCAAATGCAAATCAGTTACTTCAAGCGCATTCAAGCGCCCCCCATCATCGTCGTCAGCAAGCGTGCCTTCGGCTTCGATCTGCGCGAGAGCCAGCTCCCGGACTATACCCCGAGGGTTTACGACGAGCGGCGCAAACGCGTGCTCGAGTCATCCATCGACGAGGTATTCGCAATTCCATGAGCGCGAAGAAAAAGTCCATGGACGACGTTGCCACGTCCATCGATGAGGCAATCCGATCCCGGCACAGCGTGCGCTCCTTTCTCGATCGGCCCGTGCCCCGGAAGAGCATTGAGGAAATTCTCGACGTGGCGCGGTATGCGCCCAGCGGCACGAATACGCAGCCGTGGCAGGTTTATGTGCTCGCCGGCGAGGTCAAGAAGGCTTTGAGTGCCGACATACTCGCCGATTTCGAGGCGAATCCGGAACGCGAAGAGCGCGAGTTCGAATACTACCCGACGGACTGGTTCGAACCGTATCTGGGCCGTCGGCGGGCCTGCGGCTGGGGCCTGTACGGATCCCTGGGCATCGAACGCGGTCAGACGGAGCGCATGCACGAGCAGCGGGCGCGCAATTACCAATTCTTCGATGCGCCCATCGGGTTGATCATTACCATTGAGCGGCGGCTCAATATTGGCAGCTGGCTGGATCTGGGCATGTTCATGCAGAACATCATGCTCGCGGCCCGCGGCCGGGGGCTTCACACCTGCCCCCAGGCCGCTTTCGCCAACTATCACAGTATCGTCCGCCGCCATCTGCCGGTTCCTGACGAGGAGATCATCGTCTGCGGCATGGCGATTGGTTACCGCAACGCTCGAGCTCCGGAAAACATCTGGCGAACCGATCGGGATCCGGTGGACGGTTTTACCCGCTGGCTCGGATTCTAACGGCCTTCAGCGGCGCTGGTTCCAGTAGCCCGGCGGATAAGGAGCATAGTTTTGCGCCTGACCGAGTTGCTCGGGCCAGAAGCGATTAATCGGCGGTGATTCGCGAATGACGCCGAGGCGCACCAGCGTTTCGCGCCATTCGTATTTCAGGAATTGCTTCGCGAATGCATGCCGTTGGGGTTTGAAGTGCACGCGCACGCTGGGTGAATTGTGACTTTCGCCGAATCCCGTGCCGGCAGCCTCGGCGGCATCCGCGGACTGCATGGATTTTTCGGAGCGGGATTCACCCGGCGCGCTGGCGCTGGGCGCCATCTCCTGGCCTCCCGATCGCCGTTGGGGCTGGACCCGGGGTACTTCCCGAAATGCCGTCACTGCGATAACACCCATGGCGCTGCGATCACCCCAGGCGTCGGCGTAGGAGTTCGCCGCATCGGTGAAGATGAACCGGTGCACATTGGTGTTGCTGGTGCGCCAGCCGTCGTAGGTGGCCTGTTCGTAGGGCCCGAGCACATACATGGGCTCCTTGGTGCTCAGGTGGGATTTTCGGCCCGAAATGATATTGCGCCCGTCGACGGCGATGACCAGGCCAATGCGACCGCCGGTGTAGTTGTGCACGCGAATTCCGTAGTTGCGGCCGCGCTCGGCCTCCAGATAGGCACGCAACTTGCCACGCTGGGAACGATCAGCCAGATCGTAGCGGGCAAAGACGCTGCCATCGTCGGCGACGATGGATACACCAATCTGCTCGGTCTGGATTCTTTCCGAAGCCCACGCGGTGATAGGGGTTGCCGCACCGAGGAAGCTGAATAAAGCGTACAATATCAAGGTGTTAGTTCTCATTTGTCATCTCCTGCATGAGTGCCCGCGGTGACCGCGGGTTAGACATTCAGGCCTTTAAACGCGGAATTGGCGGAAAAGGGTTAGTCTTTCAGCATGCGAAAAATTCTTTATACGAGCGCGCATCCGCTGGAGGAGACTGACGTCGGTTACGATCTCGGCAGAAGCACCTCGAATAATCTGTCATTTGCAGAAGTGCTGGATGATGGGCTGGTTGCGGAGCTTCGCGAGACAAGCGCGGGCTACGGCACGACGTCGGGCAACGACGCGCTGCGGGCCGGGATCGCGAGCAGCGTCGGAGTGCATCCCGATCACGTGCTGACTACGAACGGCGCCATCGGGGCCCTGCACCTGGCGGTTTTTTGTTTATGTGATCAGGGCGACGAGGTCGTCACCGTTACTCCGGGCTTCCCCGCAACTTTCGACATCATCCAGGCATTGGGGGCGGTAATGAGATCGCTGCCGGTTCAATTCGATGATAGTTACGTGATCGACGTGGAGCGGCTCGCGCCTCTACTCAATGAGCGCACCAAGCTGGTGCTTCTCCTGTCCCCCCACAATCCCTCGGGTGTTGCCACCAGCCTCGATGTCATGGCGTCGATTCTCGGGATCATGCGTGAGCGATCACCCGAGGCCTATTTGTTGCTGGACGAAACCTTTCGCGAAGCAGCCTATGGCGCCGACGGGGCGGAGCCGTCCGGCGCAACATTGTCCGAGCGGGTGCTGACTGTCTCGTCCTTGTCCAAAGCCCACGGCGCACCGGGGTTGCGACTCGGCTGGATCACCTGCAGTGATCCCGAGTTGCTGGCGCACCTGAAAATCGGCAAGGGCAAGACAGCTATCAGCAGTTCGATTTTGGACGAGCGCCTGGCTGCCCAGATCCTGGTCAACGCCGATCACATTCTTGGCGACAGAAACGCCCGTTTGGGTGTGGCGCTGGGCTGCGTCGAAGAGTGGGTGGCGAAAAACGCCGATCTGGTCGAGTGGGTACGACCGGATGCCGGGGCCTTATGTTGCATAAGACTCAAACAGTCGGTCTACGATGATGCCGATGTGGAAGAGTTCTATCGTCTCGCGGCCCAGCGCCAGATCAACATGGCCAGCGGCGATCGCTTCCTGGACGAGCGGCGCGTTTTCCGTCTCGGATTCGGCGCCTTACCCCTTGCCAGGTTCCAGCGCGCTCTGGAGGCCCTGGAAGACACCTGTCGAAGCGTGGTAACGAGCGCAGCGGCTTCCCGCTGATTCGGTTCAAGGCTGCCCGCTCCCCGTGGAGCGGGCAGCCCAGCGGTCACATCTTGGCTTTTTCCGACCAGGTCGGCATCGGGTAGACGAGCTCGCAGGAAGCCAGATCGAAGGGATACACGGTACAGTACTTACCCTTCTGCACCTGCATGAGAATGCCCCGCACCAGCTGGTTCTGACCGTCAGGACCGAACTTGATGCCTTTCCACGGAACGATGAGCTGATCCGAGGGCATGTTGGTTTCCGTCAGCGCCTTGCGGATCTTCTCAGGATCTGTGGAACCGGCACGATTTATTGCATCTGCCAGCACCATGAAGCCCGTGAATGCGCGCACCGGAACGTCGGAGAGGTCGCGACCATCGGAGTGTTTCTTGAAGGCCGCATTGACCTCGTTGATCAACGGGATGGTCTTCGCCAGATCCGTGTTGAACGGTGAGCGGGTGATGACACCCTCCGCGTCGTTACCCAGTGTCGCAACGAACGTGGGATCGGTGTAGCCGGCGTTCTGAGCAACAAGAAGCTTCGGATTGAAGTCGAGCTCTTTGGCGGTGCGCATGAAGAGCATCGCATCGGAAGTATAAGACGATGGTAAGAATACATCGGCGTCCGCGGCCTTGAGGATCTGCACCGAGGGCGTGAGAGATGTCGTTTTCGCCCGGTAGGCGATCTTCTGCAGCACCTTGTAACCGTTCTCCTTGGCCATCTTGTTCTGCACCGAGCCGCTGTCAGTGCCCCACAGGGTGTCTTCGTGGAAGATGGAGACGCTTTTGAGTTCCTTGCCGAGCTTTTTCTTGAAATCGTTCATGAACTCGAACATCAGCTGGGTGAACTCGCCATCGTGGGGCGTGGTGCGGAAGAACCATTTGAAGCCCCGGGTGGTGAGCTTCGGCGATGTGGATTCGCCGTTCACCCAGGGAATCTGATTGCGCTCGGCCACCTGGCTGCCAGCGGCGGTCACGCTGCTGTAGTAGGCGCCGTACATGGCGTGTACGCCTTCCTGGGTAATCATGCGCTCGGCTTCGCCTTGTCCGATGTCGGGCTTGCCCTGATGATCGGCGACCACGATACGAATCTTTGCGCCACCAAGATTGGGTAGCCCCTTGCCCTTGGCGAGCGGTACGTTGAGATTCGACTCGTTGTTGATGATCTCGACGGCGGTATTGAGGGCCGCCACGGCATCGATGCCTGCCTGGGCCACGGGGCCGCTGAGCGGGTAGATGACGCCGATGACCACCTCGTTCTGGGCGGCTGTCGCCCGTCCCAAGGGCAGGGCCGCCAGCGCGGCAAGGACGACAAAAGAAAGTAGTTTCGTGATTTTCATGGGATACCCCCCTGTTGTTTAAGCATGCGGACCTCGTCGGAACCGTGGGCAAGCCCTGGTCTGCGAGGGTAGTTGGCCGCAGGTATGGAACAGACTATCACGGCGGCGGGCGTCGAACAGCCCTTGATCCCGGGCAAGCCCTCACGTACACAGTCTGTTCGGGGGCGCTCGATCGTTCGAAGCCGGAAGAGGGCTTTCACATGACCTGGGAAATCGTCATTCAGGCCGTCATCAGCGGGTTGCTGATGGGGCTCGTTTACGCTCTCATCGCCGCGGGTCTGAGCCTCATTTTCGGGCTCATGGAGATCGTTAATTTCGCCCACGGTGAATTCATGATGATCAGCATGTATGCGGCCTTCTGGCTGTGGGCGATGTTCGGTCTGGACCCCCTGTACTCGGTGCCGTTATGCGCGACGCTATTGTTCTTTATGGGCGTGGCCACCCACTACGGCATCATTCGCCACATCCTCGGTGCGTCCATGCTGGCGCAGATATGCGCCACTTTCGGTCTCGCGGTTTTCCTGCGCGCACTGGCGCAGTTCCTGTGGACCCCGGATTTTCGCACCATTATCAACCCCGTTGTCGAGGGCCGTGTCGAAATCGCCGGTATTTTCCTCGGTCAGCCGCAGATCGTCGCCAGCGTTGGCTGTCTGCTCGCCTTCGGATTTCTGTATTTTTTCATCACGCGCACGGAGACCGGTCTCGCCCTCCAGGCCACTTCCCAGGACCGCCAGGCGGCGGAACTCATGGGCATCCCAACCGACCGCATGTTCGCCCTCGGATGGGGGATCGGCGCCGCCTGCGTCGGCGTTGCCGGGGTCTTCCTGAGCACCTTCTACTATGTGTTTCCCGAGGTCGGTCTGGAGTTTGCGCTGCTCGCCTACGTGGCGGTGGCCATGGGAGGATTCGGCAGCATTCTTGGCAGCCTCGTGGCGGGCATTCTCATCGGCCTGGTCGAATCTGTCGGCGGGTTGCTCATCGATCCGTCCTACAAGATGCTGATCGTGTTCGGTCTTTATTTGGTCATCGTCGTGTTCCGGCCGAAAGGGCTGTTCGGGCGCTTCTGATGGCAGACGCGCAATCTACCACCGCCGCGGACGGCAAATTGCTGGCATTGGCCATGGCGGAACCGCTGCACACGCGGGCATCGACCATACGCAAGGCGTTTTATGTGGCGCTTGGGCTCGTGGTGCTCGTGTTTCCGCACGTATTCGAGTCGTCGTATCCACACTACGTCCACGTCATGATCACCATATTCATGTATGCATTGATGGCGCAGTCCTGGAATATCCTGGCGGGGTTCTGTGGTCAGATTTCTCTGGGCCACGCCGCTTTCTTCGGCATCGGCGCGTACAGCACGGGGTATTTGTTCTTTGCCTACCGGCTTTCGCCCTGGATCGGCATGCTGGTCGGCGTGTTGATTGCAATGGCCATGGCCGTCGCCATCGGCATTCCGACATTCCGGTTGCGCGGACACTACTTTGCCATCGCCACCTTGTTGATCGGCGTAGGCGTGCAGATCTTCGTTCAGCGCTGGGAACTCGTCGGTGCCGCATCGGGAATATTCCTGCCTATTGTGCGCGAGCAACCGCTCCTGAGTTTTCAGTTTCACGGCACCAAACTGCCTTACTACTACATCATTCTCGCGTTTCTCGCCCTCGCGTGCTTTATCGTCAGGCGCTTGGACCGTTCACGCATCGGTTTCTACTTCCGGGCCATTCGCGACGAGCCGGAAGCGGCCAGCAGTCTCGGCGTAAACGTCACGCTCTATAAATCGTACGCTTTCATGATCTCGGCGGCGCTCATGTCCATGGCCGGCGCCTTCTACTGCCAGTACGTGTTGGTTATCGATCCGGATTCGGTGTTTCCGTTGTCCATGTCGATTCTGGTCGTGTTGATGGCGGTCATGGGCGGTGCCGGTACCCTATGGGGTCCCATCATCGGCGCCGCAGTACTGGTACCCCTCTCGGAGGTGACCCGCATCTACTTCGGTGGCACCGGGGGCACGTTGGACCTCATGATCTATGGCGCGCTCATCGTGCTCATCTGCATTTTCAAGCCCGAAGGGCTCGTTGGAGCAGTAAAGATGCATAGACAGGCCACGGATGAAGAGAAGACCGACGATGGCGATGCTCGAGGTTGAAGGCCTGACAAAGCGTTTTGGTGGTCTGACGGCCAACAACGACATTTCCTTCAACGTCGATGAGGGCACCATACTCGGGGTCATCGGCCCAAACGGCGCCGGCAAGTCGACACTTTTCGATTTGATTACGGGTTATCAGCCACCCGATGCAGGCGAAGTGCGTTTCGCGGGAAAACGCCTGCGTAGGCTTAGACCCGACCAAATCAACCGCCTCGGAGTCGGGCGCACCTTTCAAAAACTCAAACCCTTCACCGACATGACGGTGGAAGAGAACGTCATGGTTGGCGTCATGCAGCATACACCGCGCCTGGCCGCGGCACGGAAACTCGCACTGGAAGCCCTGAGCTTCGTCGGCCTGTTGGAGAAGCGCAAACATCATGCCCAGGCTCTCAGCACCGGCCAGCGCAAACGCCTGGAGCTCGCTCGCGCCATGGCGACGCGGCCGCGTCTGCTGCTCATGGACGAAGTGACCGGTGGCGTGGATCAGCGCACGCTTCCCGGGCTCATCAAGCTGGTAGAGCGGCTCAAGAGTGAAGGCATGACCTTGGTCATCATCGAACACAACATGCAGGTGCTGATGTCGCTGGCAGACGATATTCTTGCACTGCATCTGGGTCGCAAGATCGCTCAGGGCTCTCCCGAGGCTATCCAGAACAACCAGCAGGTTATCGAGTCGTACCTGGGCGGTGCCTATGCTTAAGGTCTCGAATATCGAGGTCAGCTACGGCGACTACCAGGTAATCTGGGGCGTCTCCCTGGAAGTAGCGGAAGGCGAAATGGTGAGCCTGTTGGGGCCCAACGGTTCGGGGAAGAGCACGGTCTTCAACACCATCTCGGGGCTGTTGAAGCCCCGCTCCGGCAGCATCGAGTTGGCCGGTAAACGCATCGACGGCCAGGCCACCCACGACATCGTGCGACTCGGCCTTGCGCACATCCTGGAACGCCGACGTGTGTTTCCCTATTTGACCGTGCGTGAGAATCTCTGGCTCGGAGCTTATCACCCCGATGCCAAGCCCCACCGGGAGCAAACCCTGGAGGAGATCTACGTATTGTTCCCGCGTCTCAAGGAACGCGAACGTCAGGCGGCGCACTCCTTGAGCGGCGGCGAGCAGCAGATGCTTGCTCTCGGCCGTGGCCTCATGTCGCGGCCGCGCCTGTTGATGGTGGATGAACCCTTCCTGGGGCTGGCGCCGGGTGTCGTGCAGGAGATGAAAGACGCTTTCGATCGGGTTAACGCCGAGGGCGTCAGCATTTTGTTCATCGAACAAAATGTTCAGGTCGCACTCAACATGTCGAGCCGCGGCTACATACTGGAAAGCGGCCGGCTGGCCCTAGCTGGCGCGTCGGCGGACTTGCTCAACAGCACGGAAGTGAAGCGTATTTTTCTCGGCGCCTGATGGGTTAACCGTCTGCCAGTTCCCGATTCTTTAGATCGGTAATGATCATGCTGCCCGGTTTGTGGGTGATGCACAGGCTTGGCCGCGCCTGCTCCACGGCGACCTGGGGTGTCACGCCGCAGGCCCAGAACACCGGGATCTCGTCTTCGGCCATCTTCGGCGCATCTCCCGCGAAAGGCTTTTCCACATCTGCAATACCGATTTGCTCCGGTAAGCCGATGTGTATCGGTGCACCATGCACATTCGGATAGCGTGAGGTCACCTGAATGGCGCGGATGGCTTCGGCCGGAGAGAGCGCCCGCATGGAAACCACCATCTTGCCGCTGAACGGTCCCGCGGCGACGGTATCGATGTTGGTCTTGTACATGGCGACGTTGTCACCGCGCTCGATGTGGCGCAGCCGAATGCCGTCCTCCATGAGCGGCTGCTCGAAAGAAAACGAGCATCCAAGCACGAAGCTCACCAGGTCATCGCGCCAATACGCGGTGATATCCGTTGGCTCGTCCACCAGCCGGCCGTCGCGGTACACGTGGTAGCCGGGGACATCCGTGCGTATGTCCAGGTCCTCGCCCAGCGCTGGCAGACGGGGATCCCCCGCGGCGCTGGTGCCGATGAGCGGGCAGGGTTTGGGATTGCGCTGACAGAAGGCCGCGAAGTCGGTGGCGTACTCCGAGGGCAGAATACACAGATTTCCCTGCACGAATGCCGGCGCCATGGCCGCCGTGTGGCCGGTATGGGCGCCGGAGCGGATCAGCCGCCGGGCGTCGACGGAGTCGACGGGCAGCGCCGGGCTTTCGGATAGTGCTCTGGCCATGGGAATACCGGTGTCGGCTGCAGGCTCGAGAGTCATTTTATACCATCGATCCGTGGGATTCTCCCGCCCAGGTATGAGCCATCTGTAATTCGCCTGTAAGTCATCTCTCAGCAGCGGCCATCTATTGTTGCACTCATGGCAAGAAGCGAATCGATGCATACGGCGCGACGAAGATTGAGAGCGCGTCGACCTGAGCGCTGATATTCGACCCCACAGTCTTTATACTATCGCCGATTCCGGCTGACAGGCGTACCGATTGAACACATGATTGCGGCCAGGGTGATCCCTGTTGTCTTTGCGGTGGTTATCGCGCTGATGGCCGGCTGCGCATCCGCGCCGCCGAAAAAGCAGGACAACCTGTGCGCCATATTCGATCAGTATCCCGAGTGGTACGATGCGGCCACGGAATCTCAAGACAAGTGGGGCACGCCGCCCCACATTCTCATGGCCTTCGTGAAACAGGAGTCGGCTTTCCGTCACGACGCAAAGCCGCCCAGGGACTGGTTCCTGTTCATCCCCCTGGGACGCAAGTCGTCGGCGGAGGGTTATGCCCAGGCCAAGGACGAGGCCTGGGAGGAATACGAGGACGAGACCGGCGGGTTTTTCAAGAGCCGCTCGGACATGGAGGACGCCCTGGATTTCATCGGCTGGTACAACTACAAGAGCAACAAGTATCTCGGTATCTCCAAATGGGACCCAAAACGCATGTATCTGGCTTACCATGAAGGCCGCGGCGGCTATTCCCGCGGCAGCTACAAGCGCAAGCCGGACATCGTGCGCATCGCCGATCGCGTCGACCGGCAGGCAAGGGAGTACGGCGCCCAGCTTCGCCAGTGCGAAGATCGTTTCAAGTGCCGGCATTGGTATCAGGTATGGCCCTTGTGCCGTTGAATTCCGGGTCCGTGGTCAGGTCGTAACAGGATTCTGCAGTGAGTAATTCTTCCACCCGGCTTGCCGTCGATATCGGCGGCACCTTCACCGATGTTGCCCTTGCCATCGGCGACAAGAACGTGACCAGCAAAGTGCTGACGACGGCATCGGCGCCGGAAGAGGGCGTCATGACGGGTATCGCCAGGGTCATCGAGGCGGCGGGGGTGAATGCCGGCGATGTGGGCGTGGTCATTCACGGTACCACGCTGGCCACCAACGCCATCATCGAGCGCAAGGGTGCGCGCACCGCCCTGGTTGTCACCGAAGGCTTCCGTGATTCCGTTGAGATGGCCTACGAGAATCGCTTCGAGCAGTACGACATCGAGGTGCAGAAGCCCAAACCGTTGGTGCCGAGATATTTGCGTTTGCCGGTAACGGAGCGTGTCGATGCCCTGGGCAAGGTTCTTGTGCCACTGGATCTCGGGTCCGTGGATGCGATGATTGTCAAGCTCGAGGAACACGCAGTGGAGAGTGTCGCCATCGGTCTTTTGCATTGCTACGCCAACAGCAGCCACGAGGAACAGGTCGCCGAGCGCATCGCCAGGGCTCTGCCGGAGCTTCTCGTGACGCTCTCTTCCGAGGCTTGCCCCGAGATCCGCGAGTACGAACGCCTCTCCACCGCCTGCGCCAATGCGTACGTGCAACCGATCATGGCGCGCTATGTGCGGAGCCTGGATGCGCGTCTCAGAGACGCCGGCTTTTCCTGTCCGCTGCTGTTGATGACATCGGGCGGTGGTTTGACCACCGTGGAGACCGCCGCACGCCACCCCATCCGCCTGGTGGAGTCGGGCCCCGCGGGCGGCGCAATACTCGCCAGCCGTATCGCCATCGCTCAGGGGCTCGACCAGGTATTGTCTTTTGATATGGGCGGTACCACGGCGAAGATCTGCCTCATCGACGATGGCAAGCCGCAGTCCTCGCGCACCTTCGAGGTGGACCGTATTTACCGTTTCACCAAGGGCAGCGGCTTGCCCTTGCGCATACCCGTGATCGAAATGGTGGAGATCGGTGCCGGCGGCGGCTCCATCGCCCGGGTAGACGGTTTGAAGCGCATCAATATCGGCCCGGAAAGCGCCGGTTCCGAACCCGGCCCCGCCTGCTACGGCGGCGGCGGCACCCGCGCCACGGTAACCGATGCCGATGTGCTGCTGGGGCGCATCGATCCGGACGGCTTCGCCGGCGGCAGCATGCAGCTCGATGGCAAGCGTGCACGCACGGCGGTCAGCGCCGACGTGGGCGAAGTGTTGAATCTGGATTCACCGCTGGCGGCCTTCGCCATCAGTGAGGTGGTGGATGAGAACATGGCGAATGCGGCCCGGGTGCACGCCATCGAGCGCGGCAAGGATCTCGGAGGGCGCGCCTTGATCGCCTTCGGCGGCGCCGCGCCGGTGCATGCCGCGCGGCTTGCCGAGAAGCTGGGGATTGCCACGGTTATCGTCCCCACCGATGCCGGTGTTGGCTCGGCGGTTGGTTTCCTCAATGCCCCGGTTTCTTACGAGGTCGTGCGCAGCCGGTATATGCGCTTGAGTGCCCTCGATGCGGCGACTATCAGCAGCATGTTCGACGGCATGCGTGAAGAGGCCGAAGCGGTCGTGCGCCTGGGAGCGCCGGGTGACGATCTCCATGAACAGCGGGTCGCGTACATGCGTTACGTGGGGCAGGGACACGAAGTCAGCGTTCCCCTGCCTCTGCGGCAACTGGAGACCCGGGATGCAGAGACGCTGCAGCAGGCATTCGATGAGACCTATACGCGATTCTACGGGCGCACTATTCCCGACATGGATGTGGAGGTGTTGACCTGGGCGCTGACGTTGACGGGGCCGGTGGATGACCCGCGGCCGGTGGCAGAGCCGGCGACGGTTGGTGGCGCGCCGGCGGCCAACGGGACGCGCAAGCTTTTCAATACGCGCACAGCGGATTACGAGAAGGTGCCCGTGTATGCCCGGGACAGCTTGTCACCCGGCATGCGTATCCCGGGTCCGGCCATCGTCAGCGAATCCCAGACCACCACGGTGGTGGCTCCGGATTTCGATGCGCACATCGACGGGCGCGGATATATCATCCTGGAACGGCGCGGCGCACCGGCCACCTGATAGTAGAGGCAGCAATGAAAGCCAATTCACCGCTTGCGCAAATTCACAACCAGCTCATGTGGAACCGGCTGATCGCGGTAGTCGAGGAGCAGGCGCAAACCCTCATCCGCACGGCATTTTCCAATACCGTGCGCGAGGCCGGTGATTTGTCCGCCGGTGTGTTCGATCTCAACGGCCGCATGCTGGCCCAGGCGCTTACCGGAACGCCGGGACACGTGAATGCCATGGCGGCATCGGTGGGTTTTTTCCTCGAAAAGTTTCCCGCTTCCAGCATGAAAGAGGGTGACGTCTACATCACCAACGATCCCTGGATGGGGACCGGCCACCTGCATGATTTCACTGTGGTCACGCCGACGTTCAAAAACGGCCGCATGGTGGCGCTGTTTGCTTCCACCAGTCACGTGGTGGATGTGGGTGGTCTGGGCTTTGGTCCCGATGGCCGGCAGGTCTACGAGGAGGGGATCTACATCCCTCTCATGCGGCTCGCCTCCCGCGGTGTGATGAACGAGTCGTTGCTGGAAATCGTGCGCGCCAACGTGCGCGAGCCGGTGCAGGTGGAAGGCGACTTTTATTCGCTTGCGGCGTGCAACGAGACCGGATGCCAGCGTCTGGTGGAGATGATGGATGAGTTCGATCTCGACGACGTGCGCGCCCTCGGCGATTTCGTCATCGCGAGTTCCAGGGACTCCATGCTGGAAGAGATCCGCAAGCTGCCCGCCGGTACCTATCGCAACAGCATGCGCATCGACGGCTACGAGGAGCCGGTGGATCTGGTGGCGGCCATGACCATTTCCGAGACCGGCATCGACATCGACTTCACGGGTACCTCGGCGATCTCGACCTACGGCATCAACGTGCCGGTGACCTATACACAAGCCTATGCGTCATTCGGCGCCCGCTGCGTTGTCGGCGGGTCGATACCGAACAACGCAGGCTCCCTGGAGCCGGTGCGGGTCAGCGCGCCGCCAGGTTCGATTCTCAATGCTCCCCATCCCTGTGCCGTGGCGGCGCGTCACGCCATCGGCCAGATGCTTCCCGACGTGGTGCTCGGTTGCCTCGAGCAGGCGGTGGATGGCCGCGTGCCCGCCGAGGGTACCTCGTGCCTGTGGAATCCAGTTTTGTATGCGGGCCACGGGATATCCGGGAAGTTCGTCGACGCCACGCCCTTTACCGTGACCCTTTTCCACAACGGCGGCACCGGCGCACGTCCCAACAGCGACGGTCTGTCGGCCACCGCATTCCCTTCGGGGGTACGCAATACGCCGGTGGAGATCAACGAGGCCATCTCGCCCATCATCGTGTGGCGCAAGGAGTACCGCACGGATTCCGGCGGCGCCGGCGAGCACCGTGGTGGTACCGGTCAAGTGATGGAGATTTCCAACGGCGAGGGTGCGTCCTTTGCCATGTCGTCCATGTTCGACCGGGTGACCTATCCAGCCCGCGGGCGCAGCGGTGGCGCCAGTGGCTTGAACGGGCGCGTGCGCCTGGCATCGGGGACGGAACTGCGCGCCAAGGGGCGGCAACAGGTTCCCGGTGGCGATCGATTGATCATGGAGATGCCCGGCGGCGGTGGTTTCGGGAACCCACTCGCGCGGGACGCAGAACGCGTGCGCGACGACGTGGTGAACGAACTGGTGAGCCGCGAAGCCGCGGAGCGCGACTATGGTGTGGTGCTCACTGCCGACGGCGCGGTAGACGAGAAGGCCACCAATCGCCTGCGTCAGGGACAGATTTGAAATCTGTCCCTGTGAGCTGATCGCTGCAGAAAAATGCGTTCTCAGTTAAAACCGGCGGCACGCTTGAAGCTGTCGGCGAATACACGGTACGTGCCGGGCAATTTCACTTGACGCTGGCTGGGCTTGGCGGCCTGCCGGCTCTTGTGCCCGGAACGCGTCAGCGAATGTCTCTGCCTGGCACGGCGGGTCGCAACTAAAGGGATTTCAGCGCTGGCGGGCTGGCGTGTGACTTCGTTGATGAAGCCGTACATAACGGTGGTGAACATGTGTAAATTCCTCATGTATATAAGTTGCGTGTATTGAAACTGTAGAGATAATTCAGCTACCTGACAAAGGATCCTTCCTCACAGATATGTTAGAATTTCTCACATGTGTACCCGTGGACCCGAAGCGTGAGCCGGCGCCTGCCGCCCCTCAATGCCCTGCGTGCCTTCGAGGCGGCAGCCCGTTACGAGAGCTTCAGCGCGGCCGCTGAGGAATTGAACGTCACCCATGGCGCCATCAGCCATCAGGTGAAGGCTCTGGAGGAATGGCTCGGGATGCCGTTGTTCGAGCGCCGCACCCGGGCCGTGCGGCTGAGCGCAGCCGGACGTGGGTATCTGCCGGTCATCGAGGCGGCGTTCAATCAAATTCATGGGGCGACGACCAGCCTGCTGCAGGCGAAAAGCGATGCTCCGTTGCACGTCACCATGACGTCGGCCTTCGCCGTGCGATGGTTGGCGCCGCGGCTCGGACGCCTGTGGTGTGAGCATCCGGATTTGGATTTGCGTCTGCACGAGGCGCCGTGGATGAGCGACGTGGAGCCCGGCACCGCCGGGGCCGACCTGGTGGTGCGCATCGGCGACGGCAGCGCGCCAGGGCTGGAATCGATCCCGCTGATGTCCGGAACCGTCACGCCCATGTGCAGTCCGCGCTTGCTCGAGGACGGTCCGCCCGTGGAGCGACCCGAGGATCTGCTGAAATACAGGCTGCTGCATAGCTTCAGTTATGGCCCCTGGCAGGATTGGTTCGCGGGTGCCGGTGTCGGCAATGCCCATGTGGCCCACGGGCCGACATTCGACGATACCAATCTCGCCTACAGCGCGGCGCTCGCCGGCCAGGGGGTCGGATTGCTGCACACGGCCCTTACCGGGGACGAAATCGCGGCTGGTCATCTGGTGCAACCCTTCGATTCTGGAGCGCGGGACGGCATGGGTTATTACATCGTCTATCCAGCGGCCAGCAGCAACCTGCCCCGGGTCACGGGATTTCGCGACTGGCTGATATCCAGCGTCGACAGCTAGATGCCGGGTCCTTCCCGGGCGATCAGTCCGTCCACGACTTCCGGGATTTGGCCCCGCGGAATCCCCAGATCCGCCAGGCGTGCATCGGACATCCGGACCAGCTCGCTGATAGCCCGGCGCCGCTGCCTGACCCGGTCCACTGCCGCGACGCGGCCCTTCGCCCAGGTCAGCAATCCGCTGAAATCGGAGATTCGTGGCCGTGCCCGGGAAGTTTCCACCCCGAGATCCGCGCCAATCCGAATTGTGTTCGTATTCATGCTATATTTCCTTTCATAAAATGTGACGTAATCGACACTTCTTGAAGGCATTATCTATAGTCAAATTATGGACTTATCTGCTAAATCTACAAACGATCTTTCTTTCAGCTCAGAATAGGTTTTCTTTAGTGGATCCAATGCCATCACGATTACCTTCACTCAACGCCTTGCGCGCCTTCGAGGCCGCCGGGCGCCACTTGAGCTTCAGCAAGGCCGCCGAGGAACTGCACGTCACTCCGGCGGCGGTTGGGCACCAGGTGAAGGCCCTGGAACACGACCTGGGCAGCGTGCTTTTCGACCGATTGAACCGGGCATTACAGCTGACCCCCGCGGGACAGTCCCTGTTGCCCGGTCTGAGCGAGGTCTTCTACCGGGTCACCGAGGTGGTGGAGACTTTTCGTCGCCGAGACCTCAATCGCCCTCTGACGGTAAGCATGCCGCCGTCTTTCGGCGCTACCTGGGTGATGCCGCGCCTGGAGCGCTTCCGGGTGCTGCATCCGGATATCGACATACGATTGGATGCGGACAATCGCATCGTCGATCTGGTCCACGACGATGTGGACGTGGGCCTGCGCTACGGGCTGGGGGACTATCCCGGCATGCGTGTGGATTGCCTGCTGTCCGAAGAGGTTTTTCCCGTCTGCAGTCCGCGCCTTCTGGACGCAGAACATCCCTTGCGCGAGCTCAACGATTTGCACTGGCATACGCTGCTGCACGTGGACGGCTATGCCCAGGATGATTACTGGCCGGACTGGAACATGTGGCTACACTCGGCGGGAATAGGGGATATCGAGGTCCGCCGGGGGCTGCATTTCAGCCACACGAGTCTGGCCCTGCAGGCGGCGGTGAATGGACAGGGCGTGGTGCTCGGTAGCCGGGTTCTCGCCGGCAACGATCTCAAGGAGGGGCGGCTCGTGCGGCCATTCGCCTACGGCTCGCGTATGTCTTTCGCCTACTACATGGTGTGCCCGGAGGGGCTGGCGGACGAGCCGCGCATCGCCGCTTTCCGGGAATGGATCATCGAAGAGGCGGCGGCAGCGGAAACTGCCGTTTGAGGAAACCAGTTCAGCGTCAGACCCGCGGCAAGTATCGCTTCGAAACCGTCCCTCCTACCGACCCCGGACGATAAAGGCCTCGAGCTCGCTCAGATCCCGGACGCTCGGTATGTCTGGTGGGGCAGGTTGTTTCCTCCGATTCAGGTATACAGCCGTCATTCCGGCCCCGGAAGCGCCATGGTAATCGGCGCGAAGATTGTCTCCCACATGCAGCGTGGTCTCCGGCGTGGATCCCAGGGCGCGCATCGCGTGCTGGAAAATGCGCACGTCGGGTTTGGCGGCGCCACAACCGGTGGAATAAATCACGCTGTCGACCAAGCTCTCGATGCCCAGTTCCCGCAGTATCGGCGGCAGGCGCGAATCGAAATTGGAAACCACGCCAACGCCTAAGCCCCGCGCGCGCACCGATTTCAATACCCGGTGGGTTTCCGGATACGCCCGCCAGGCGGTGCCGCTGGCGTAGTGGTTGAACAGCGCCTCGAAGTACGCGTCGAATTCGCTGACACCACCAGCGTGCCGGACGACCTGCTCCACCAGCTGCCGCCACCAGGCACGTTCGGCATCGGCAATCGACGCTTCGTCCAGACCCGGGAAGGCCATGGCCGACATGCTTGGGAACACGTCACGAAAAGCGGCATCCAGTGCCGCCGGCGACAAGCTTGCACCTATGTTTTTGGCGATGCGCGCGTAGGTCTCACCCACGGGTTCGGCGACTCGGATAAGGGTGCCGGCGGCGTCGAAGGTGATGGCTTGAATGTGGAGGTTGGTCTGCATCGATGTGCAGGCTCCGGTTTATCGGTGCAGTTGCCTCGCCAACAGAATAGCCGTGACCAGACATAGACTGGTGACCGTGCCGAATATCGGTGCCGCCAGGTCCCAGCTGTCGGTCATCTTGAAGGCTTGCGCCACCAGCACCGGGCCGATGAGTACGCCCATGTTGCGACCGGTCATGACGATGCCGAAGGCCCGCGCCGTATTGTGTCCGCGCTGCAGAATAACACTCGGTAAGGCGAACAAGCATGCGGGCACCACCCCGGCCCCGGCTCCGTATGCAACCAGCGACGCAATGCCGCTGATACCACCGCCGGTAAAAGGCAGCAGCCACCAGACCGCCGCCTGGGTGATGAGTGCGCTAACCAGCAGCGTGCCTAAAAAAAGTCCCCGCTGCAGCAGCAGGCCGGTAACCACGCAGACCACCATCACCAGGCTCACGGGTATGGCGTAACCCCACTGGGCCTGGGTAATAGCGAGTCCGTGGACTTCCACCAGATACTGGGGCAACCAGGTCATATAAGCGAAGTACTGCCCGGACCAGAGCATGAACAGGAGCGCGGTCAGAATCAGCCCGCGCCGTTCACGGGGTGTGATGTCCGTGCTCGCGCCGGACTTGTCCGTGGCGACGCTAGCAGGTGGTGTGAGAACGACGCTTCCGGAAATGCGGTTGATGATTGTCCAGAGGAAAAACAGCGCTGTTGCACCGATGCCCACGTACCACAGCATACGCCAGCTGCTGGTGGCGATGGCGATGGGCGCGAGAACAGTAGCCGAGAGCTGACCCACGGGGATCCAGGTGGCCATTAAGCCGGCCACCAGCGGCAGCGAACGCGGGCTCGCGTTGGCGTTGGCAAGCGCCGCCCCGCCGATGGCGAGCACCGCGAATGCAATGCCTTCGAGTCCCCGGGAGGTCAGCATCAGCCAGCCGGACTCCGGCCTGAACAGCCCGATCCCGTTACCGAGGACCATCAGTAGAAGCGCCCACGCGATCAGCGACGCGGCGCCGTGACGCTCAATGGCGCGTCCGAGGGGAATGGAAAGAAACAGGCCGAAGAAGCCGTAAATGGACATGAAGCCGCCGGCGAGGGTCCGGTCGTAGCTGTAGTCCGCCAGCAGCACGGGGAGCACCACGGGAAGCTTGAATTGCTGATAGGCGGCCAGGAAGGCAAGGCCCAATCCGAACGCGATGCCGATCAGGTGATCGTTATTTGCCGGTGCCCCCGTCGCGTCCCTGCGATTCATCTCGGCTGCTTGCCTAGAGTGGCGCAAAGTGTGCGCTGAAATGTCGCAGCAATGCCGGTTGCTCGATGATGCGATAGCCCTTCAGCGCGTCTCTTCTTTCGAATACGTTGACGATCGCCTCGACCACGTAATCGATGTGACTTTGGGTGTAAACACGCCGCGGAATGGCCAGGCGCACGAGCTCATTCGGGGCCGGTTGCTCCTGCCCGCTTTCGGTATCGACGCTGCCGAACATGACGCTTCCGATCTCGACGGCGCGAACGCCGGCTTCCCGGTACAACTCTACGGTCAGGGTGATGCCGGGATACTCCAGCGGGGCAATTTGCGGGCAGAAGCTGGCGGCATCGATGTAGATGGCGTGGCCGCCGGGAGGTTGCACGATGGGTACGCCGGCGGCGGCGATGTGCTGGCCAAGATACTCAGTGGAGATGATTCGGTAATGTTGGTAGTCGAGCTCCAGTGCTTCGTAGAGTCCCACCGCAATGGCTTCCAGATCGCGACCGGCAAGACCGCCGTAGGTCGGAAAGCCTTCGGTGAGGATCAGTAAATTGCGTTCCTCCCGCGTCAGTTGCTCGTCATTGCTTGCGAGAAAGCCGCCGATATTCGCCATGCCGTCTTTCTTCGCCGACATGGTGCAGCCGTCAGCGCAGGAAAACATCTCACGGGCGATATCGATGAGGGCGACGTCCTCATAGCCGCGTTCCCGCTGCTTGATGAAGTAGGCATTTTCGGCGAAACGGCAGGCGTCGATGTACAGGGGCACCTTGTGCTTGCGGCAGATCTTCGATGTGGCGCGGATGTTGGCCATGGAAACCGGTTGACCACCTCCAGAGTTATTGGTGATGGTCAACATGACAAGGGGCACCTTGCCCGGTTCGCATTGCTCCAGCAGGTGTTGTAACGCTTCCAGGTTCATATCGCCCTTGAAGGGATGTGGATCGGCCAACACTCTCGATTCGACACAGGGCAGATCCACCGGCTCGGCGCCCACATAGGCGATATTCGCCCGCGTGGTGTCGAAGTGGCTGTTGCTGGGCACCGTTTGCCCGGTGCTGCAAACGGTGCTGAATAGAATCCGTTCCGCGGCGCGCCCCTGGTGAGTGGGGATAACATGGGAAAAACCGAAAATGTCCTTAACGGCATTCTCGAAGCGATAGTAGCTGTCGCTACCGGCGTAGGATTCGTCGCCGCGCATGATTCCCGCCCATTGTGCGGCACTCATGGCGCCGGTGCCGCTGTCGGTCAGCAAATCGATGAGAACATCGCGGGCGGGCAGGAGGAAAACATTGTAAGCCGCTTCCTGGATGAGCTTTTCGCGCTCATCCCGGGAGGTCATGCGAATAGGCTCGATCGCCTTGATGCGAAAGGGCTCGATAATGGTGCGCATGGAGTAACCGGGGTAGTGGATACTCCCCGATCATAGCCCCTTCAGGGGCCCTTGCCGAACACGTGGGCCGACTAAGTGGGCCGACTAGATGGCGGCGATGCGCCGGCGCTGCTCGTCCAGACCGTTCCAGAAAGCCGCTACACCGTCGAGCATTTCGTTGCCCGTTTCGATGAATGCGTCTTCCTCCACCTCGCGGTCGAAATAAAGCTCTTCCAACTCTTCCTGGGTATGTTGCGCATGCTGGCCTTCTATGCGGGCGTGCCAGGTGAAAAACGCCAACGGCAGGGGCGATTCGATCTGTGTGTTGTATTTGACCAGACCGGTAACGAGCTGATCCCAGAATCCCGCCGCGGCCCAGTTCTCCACGGCGTAGCTGGCGGACTGGGAGATCATGTAATCCGCACTGCCGTAGAGCCGGATCAGTTCGTCACAGAAGAACAAGGTGGTTTCCGTGCCGTGGATGCGCCGCCCCATGTCATGGAATCGCAGCCCGAGCTTTTCAGCGATGCGCAGCAGCCACTCGAAATGCGCGGCGCGAAAGCGGAACACACCACCGTCCACGCTGCCTTCGGTGGAGACGAGTTCCGCGTCGCCCCGGCTCTCGGATTCGGTGACATCCGATGTTCTTTTGCCGGGCGCGTTGAAGACCACGCCGATCTCGTTGGCGAGGATCTCCTTGGATGCGCGCATGCCTTCGAGGGTGTCGGCATTGAGGGTTTTCTGCAGCTGGGCAACCAGAAACTGGTTGGAGAACACAGAGAACTGCACGATGAAGCTCATGATCTGCTCATGGCTTTTCTGACCGTGCTCGAACCATGCCGTATAGGCATTGTCGGTAATGATCGGGTGTTTGAGAAGCTCGGCGTCGATACGGGTCTGAAATGCGAGAAAACGCCGTGCTGCTTCGATGCTGTAGCCTTCGCGTCCCTCGGCGATGGCGCGCAGGCTCGGCTCCGTAAGCCCGTCTATGGCATTGGTGCGGGCAAAACTGTCCAGTTCCGGGTGTGTTGCAACGCTCATGGTGGAATTCCTGGCGATTGACCTTTAATAACGACATACAACCGGCATTCCTTTAGGGGTTGGAGGACCGCAATGGTTCCGGGGTGCAATGGGGGTCACATTGGGGGTTGCAGCGGTCTGGGTGGAGAGCGGTTGGAGGAGGGGGCTTCGTTGGAGGCTCCTTTTTTTCACCCTCACCCCTGTCCCCGCTCCCATCGAGGGAGCGGGGGACCCTTCGGTCTAGGGCGAAAATTGTGCCCCCTCTCCCCCCTTCAGGGGGAGAGGGTTGGGGTGAGGGGGGATTGTCGAGGCC
>JAACFO010000044.1 GCA_009937425.1 Gammaproteobacteria bacterium | reverse complement strand
ACACTGTCTGCAACGGTGGCGGGCGCACTGATCCTGATGAACACAAAGTACTCGACCGCGGCAATCGCCATCACCATAACGCCGAGGGCGATGGCCAACGCACCGGGAACAACACTTTCGCCGCGACTCGCTTTCAATCCGGCGCAATCATCGGTCAACCCGCCAGCCAACGCTCCATGTCAAATTGCTTGAGTTTCACGTCTCGGCGGATCGCTTCATTCTCCTTGACGACGACAAAACCCTGCTCCCGAAAGAAGGGCGCTGCCGTAACGCTTACCTCGGCGAACAGCCGCGGCATTTGTTCTTTGCCTGCGGTCGCCACGACCCTCTTCATCAAGCGCGTGCCGATACCCCGCCGTTGCCATTGATGATGTACGAAAAAGCAATCGATATGACCGGTCGTGTCCAGCTCGGTGAACCCGACGATGCACCCATCTTCCTCGGCGACGTAGACGCGGTACTTCTTGAGACGTTCCTTCCAGAACGACATATCCGGAACCACCGGCGCCCAGGCGTCGACCTGTTCGGGGGTGTAGTCACGCGAGTTAATGAGATGGATGGTGTCGTAGTAGAGACGGGAAATGCCCGGTACGTCGCCGTTCCTATGGGGGCGAATCAGCATCTGTTATGCCTTCATCACAGCGCCATCACATATTCAGCAGCCGCAGATCCAGCCGTCCACCATCGAGGGGCGGGCACCAGAAATAGGCTCCCGATACCGGCCGGGTAAAGGTAAACAGCGCGTCCACGATGCCGTCCTCGGCGCCAATCATGCGCACGAGCTGCGCTTCGAATGCGTCGAAGGACTTTCCGAAGGCGACGAAGTTCAAGCCCGCGCCGAATTCGTCAGCCCAGGGCATGGATCGCCTGAGAACAAAGGCTTCCGGTTCGAAACTCTCCTGCGCGGTTCTCTTCACATGCGCGGATTCCGGTGCATCGGCGAGTTCCTCGTTATCGGAGCACCTGCGCCCGATGATGTCGTCGCGCTCGCCAGCCGGTTTTGACTCGAACAGCTCGAGATCGTGAACCCATTGCTGTACCGCGACGAAGCTCGAACCATCGGCACCGGGGCCGCGTCCGGCAACGAGAGCAGCATCGGTGGCATCGTTCCCCTGGGGGTTTTCGGTGCCGTCTTCGTATCCGGTCAGGTCCAGGGCATTGCGGTACTGGAAGGCGTCGATTACCTCATCGACTACAAACGCCGCCGCCACCGCCCGTTGCACCTGCAAGCTCCGGTGGAGGATATCACCGCGATCGCTTCCCCGGATCCAGCACCACAACGCGGCCGGCGTAGAGGGCACTTCAAAGCCGGCGCCCACCCGCGCGGGAAACACCCGCAAGCCGTCCACATCGCAGCCAAGGTGCAGGGCCAACGACGGCCCGATCCCCAGTACGAGTTCCTCCCCGTCCACCATGTCGACGAGCGCTGCCAGGGCAGCCGAGACATCCACCTGGGGGCGTTGTGAAAAGCTCAGGTAACGGGCGAGTCGGGGAATGGGATCCAGTATGCCTGGCTGAGCAGTGGTCATTGATGTCGCCTCAATGGGAAATTGCCCGCCATCGGATGCCGGCGGCCGAAGGGGCAGGCAGATTCATGCCTCGAAGTAGTCGTGCCTCTCCTCCGGACGCAAAGGGCGTCGCTTCTTGCTACGCAGATTCTCCAGATGCTGCGGTGTTACATCCAATACATTACAGAGGAACATCGTAAACTTGACCAGAAGTCGCTCGAGTGCGCGCATACTTTCCCCCCTGTGTGGCCTGCTCTTGGTCTAAGTATGCACCGATTGCCATTGCCGCAAAAGCGCTAGGCTTTCTCCGCAAGGGAATCTCCTTCATAGGATCGGCCGTAAAATGTCTTTCGTGTGTGCGGAGTCAAGCTCGTTCCAGGCTGCACGTCATAGCTCAGCACCGCGATGAGGCGCGCTTCACTGCCATAGACCTCGGTCACTCTGTGCAGCGTATAGCGGCCCTGAAAAACCACCAGATCGCCTGCACTCTGCTCCAGGGTCTGTACCGGTTCTGATTGCCCGTCGAGTACCGCTTCTATTGCCGGATAGTTCTCCTGGTCCGGAGCACGGATGAACGGAGCGTACTCGTAGACACCCCCCCGCTGCGCCTGGCGCAGCATCAACGTGACGACGAACTGTGCATTGTCAAAATGCCATCCCGTTTTTGTTCCCGGCGGATAGACCAATACATTGGCGGCGGCCAGTGCGTCCGCATAAGGGTGCAGCTCCTCGAATCCAAGAGTTCGCGCAATGAACGCGCGCAACGGCGACCATTGGTATATTCGATCCAGGAGGCTGTCTTTGGCGATGTAGTCGTAGGCGAGGGTCGCAGAGTCGGTTAACTGCTGACGATTTCTCGGATGCAGCGCTGAAAAATCGCTGTCGTCCGGCGCCAGATAAGGGTTGTGCGTCTTCGGTTTGTAGTAGGCGCTGTCCAGAACGCCGTCCAACTCACCCAGAATTGTCGCGATCGCTCCCTGGCGCAGAAAACCCTCGAGCACGTACGCTCCCTGGGCGTGTAACCGGACTCTGCACCGATCAACCAGGGCGTCACCGGACGGGGTGTCGAGCTGCGTAATTGGATGGCGCGCCAGGTCGACCTGATGTTCGATACCCATGGTCAGGGATCTCCCGATTACCCGGTGGCGTCGGGAGGCTCTACCTCGTACTGGTCACACTCGTTGCCTTCCAGATCCAGCAGAGTCACCTGCAGAGTCCGGCTTTGAAGCAACTGGCCAAAGCTCGACGACTGGGCGTATACCTTCGCCAGCAAATCGTCGAAGATCTCATGGATATCAGGGACGGCCACTACATTCAAGACGATCAAAACGCCTTTATCACCGCGCTTCGATACCCAATCGCTAATCGCCTCTTTCATTAACCGGAATTCCGGAACCACATCCGCCTTGGCATTTAGAGTGAGGGTCACTCCCAATGCAAATTCCGCCGCGGAAGTCCCTTCTTCGTTTTCGAGTTCGTTTGCCTCCATACCTGCCTCAAAGACGGTTCATGGGTCGCGGACCGGGCCGCACGGTTCATTGGCCCGGTGCTCGATCACGATAACTTCTCTCGGATCTCCTATCAAAATAGGATGAATTGGAGAGTAGATCCATCGAGTTTGCACCAGATGCGAGCATCCGGTGAGAAGCGCCGGAGCGCAGCCGCCGTCGATTCCGAGCGGAATAGCTCAGTAACGAGGCCGGCCACCACCCCCGGAACGCTCATTCCGTGGACGTGCTTGATTGACCTTGATATTGCGGCCATTGAACGCGCTTTCGTTCAAAGCATTGATGGCCTCTTCCGCCTCGGAATCATTGGGCATCTCGACAAATCCAAATCCCTTTGATTGCCCTGACATTCTATCCATGATCACATTCGCGCTGGAGACCTCGCCGAAATCGGCAAACGCCGCTCGCAAATCTTCCTCGCTAACACTGTACGGCAGGTTGCCGACGTATATATTCATGATTTTTCCTCTCGAACGCAGACCCCGGATCCCCTGTTTCGAAAGTCGGGGCAGGCTCGATTCTCGTGCAAAAGTCGCTTTGGTGGTGGTTTCCATATGGGCGCCATACGGCGCAGGCACATATTATTCATCATTCCATGCAGGGTGCAATTCCCTCTCATCCCCTGCATCGGGGATTCACCGCCACATTCTATCCTTTGTGCCCCTCGGTTTGGTCATGTAACGGTCCCCAGGACGCGGGCTCGGCGCCGGGGGTCAGCCCCTGGTAGCGGGGCAGATCATCGTTGAGATCCATCCAGGGTATGCGTTCGGCAAAGAAAACGTGTAGTTGAGGCCGGTATGCGCCGGGCTCGTCGAGGGTGCTGACGTACAAGTGCACCTCTTCGGGGCACCGGTCCGCCTCATAGGTCATGGGGGTGCCACAATCGGCGCAGAAACCACGCCGAACGCCCGGCGAGGATTCGTAGAACTTCCGTTCCCCCCTGGTGTAGGTAAGCTGGTCTTTGTTGTAGCCCACGAATGTCGCTACGGCCGAACCGGTATTGCGCCGGCAACTGTCACAGTGGCAGTGGGCCACCCACAGCCGCTTTCCCCGAACGGCAAATTGCAGGTTCCCACATAGACACCGCCCATTCATGCCATCGGTCATGTGATCTCCCCAGTACGAATCAGGTTAGCTGATGCCTTTCCAGACGAGACGGATTCCGATAATGAACAATCCGATAAACAAGACGTTGCGAAACACGCGCTCCGAAAGGCGCCGCCGCAAATACTGTCCTAGCTTCATCCCCAGTAAGGCCGGCACCAAAGCCGCGAACGACAGTAGCGCAAGCTCGCCATCGTAGCTGCCGTGTTCGACTATCGCCAGGCCGATTACACAGGTCGATACCGCGAAGGACATGCCCATCATCTGCACAAGCGCGTCACGCTCGAGCCGCAACGCCTGGAGATAGGGAACCATCGGCATGACCAGAGAACCGGTTGCGCCAGCCAATACGCCCGTCGTTAAACCCACCGCGGGTGATACGAATCGTTCATGAGCGATGCGCGGAAACAGCCGTCCTTTGCGCAGGCTCGTGGCGGCATAGATGCACAGTACGATTCCGAGTAAAGCTGTCATTGCTTTTGGATTGCTTACAAGCAACAGGCTGTATGAAACCCACACACCCACGGCGCTTGCCAACAGCATGAGCCAAAAACGGCGCAACAGTCCGGCGAAATGCCGTCCATCGAAAGCCTGCCAGATATTCGTGACCGCCGACGGGATCACCATGAGCGCCAGAGCCACGGGAAGCTCGACGACGACGGTCATGGCGGCCAGGGAAACCGTAGGAAGACCAAGCCCGATCACCCCTTTGACCGTGCCCGCGAGTAGGAAAATTATCAGGACGACGACAAGAAGTTCGACTTCCATCTATGTCTGGGGGGAATTCATTCGCAGGCCCCCGGCCGGTGCCCGGATACGGCTCCATCGGCGCAGGCCGCGCAGGCGTTGGAATAAGTCTTGAACTTGTCGCCGCCGAGATAGCCGCACACCGGATCGTACTGAAGCGTGCAAACCTGCGCGCGAGGATCCTCGCAGACGGTCAGGTCGGGACCCGCCGACGCCGCGCCGCCGGCGGTAGGTTCCGGTACACAAGCGGTGGTCAGAACACCGCTTATAACGACGACAATCAGCATCCCACTGAATCGCGGCATCACTGGCTCCTGGTGAGCTTTCCCATGGGGATCCGTGCAGCCCGGGACGGCATTATAACAATCTGATTGTGAAACACCTCTCGGTGTGAAATCGATGCGGGGTGCTACTCGGCGGCAGCGCTCGCGAGCTGCCGGCCGACGAGTTGGCTGTACAAGCCACGCCGGGACAGAAGTTCGTCGTGGGTGCCCGCATCGACCACGTGGCCGGCATCGAGAACGACAATTCGTTCGGCATTGCGAATGGTGGACAAGCGATGCGCGATGACAACCGTGGTGCGATCCGCCATCAGCTCTTCCAAAGCGTGGCGTACCGCCTGCTCGTTGACGGCGTCCAAGTGGGACGTCGCCTCGTCGAGAATCAAGATCGGCGCATCTTTGAGAAACGCACGGGCGATGGCGACCCGTTGCCGTTGCCCCCCGGATAGGCGAACGCCCCGCTCTCCGACCTGGGTCGCCAGGCCCTCGGGCAGCGCATCGACGAAGTCCGCGAGGGCCGCACGCTCCACCGCCTTGCGGATGTCTTCGTCGCCCGCGTCGGGACGCGCCAGCAAAATATTCGCGCCCAGGGTTTCGTTGAACAAATATGTATCCTGGGTTACGAGGGCGATTTGGTCCCGTAATGCGTCGAGCTTGTAGTCCCGCAGGCTCACGCCGTTCATCCGTACTTCGCCCACCTGGGGGTCGAAAAAACGCATCAACAAATGCGCGGCCGTGGTTTTTCCGGCGCCGGAGGATCCTACCAACGCCACGGTGCTTCCCGCCGGTGCGGAGAAGCTCGCCTTCTCCAGCGCGAGATCGCCGTTCGAGAAGTACGAGAAGTTGACGTCGGAGAATTCCAGAGAAGCGCCGCCGCGCACGGCGGGAAGCGGTGCGCCGGGTCCGTCGCTTACCGGCACCTCCTCGTTGTGCACGGCATACAAGCGCCTAGTTGCGCCCAGCGTATCGGCGAGTTGACGGCCAATATGGGCAATTTCGGACACCGGTAGAAACGCCGCCATGGCGAGCAAAGTGAGCAGGGGCAGCATGCCCGCGGCGAGATCGCCGGCCGCCACCAGCCTGGCACCGGTGATGACAATGGCGAGACCACCAAGGCCTGTTGCCACTTCCAGCAGCGCCATCTGGATAGTGAGATCCCGGAAAAATGGCACACGAAGGCTCAAGTTGCGATTGGTGCGCGCAACCATCTCGGCCTTGCGCCGCGCCACGTACTCGAAGGCGATGATCTCGTTGAGACCCTGGATGGTGTCCACCACGTGGGCATTGAGATCCGCGAGCGCTTCCCGGGACCGCGAACCTAGTGCATCGATGCGGGCACGCATGAAAAACGGACTCAAAGCGACGAGGATCAAAAAAGGCAGCAGCGCCAATGCCATCTGCCAGCCGAAGGTCAACAAGGTGCCGAATACCAGGCCGGGCACGAGCACCGCGACCAGGGCCGGCGCCACCGTGTGCGCAAAGAAGAATTCCACCAGTTCCACATCGTGGGTCGCCATGGCCACCAGATCGCCGGTACGGCGGCGCAGTAAATAGGCCGGCGCCAGCTTGTCGAGCTTCTCGAACAGCGCGATGCGCATTTCCGCCAGCATGCGAAAAGCCATATCGTGGGCGAGCCAGGACTCCATCCAGTGAAGAATGCCGGCCAGCGGCGCGATCACGGCAAGAATCACCAGATACTGGTGGAAAGCTGCACCGTTTTTGACTGCGGCCACCACCAGGGCGCTTACGATGCCGACGCCGATCAGCGCGAATACACGGGTTACGCCAAAAAAGAACACGGCGCTCAGCTTGCCCTTCCAGGGCAACACGTAACGAAAGAGCTCGCGAAAAGCGTCAAACCAACCCATGCCCTCGGCACGCAGGATGGCGTCCGTGGGTTCCAGGTGCGCATTCTCCGCTTCATCGACGCTTTCGGCTCTCGGAGCGAAATCCTCCGCCGACTGAGGGATCCCGAATACGGCATCGGCGCCGGCGCTCTCGGCGACCTGGGCCGCCATCAGGGTGTGATAAACACCGCCCGCTTTCATGAGGTCCGCGTGACTGCCGGACTCCACCAGCCGTCCCTGCTGCAACACCAGCAACCTGTCGGTGCCGATGACGCTCGACAGACGATGGGCAAAGATGAGCGTCGTGCGTCCCTGCATGAGCCGGTCCAGGGCTTCCTGGATGATCGCCTCGTTCTCCGCATCCACCGCCGAGAGCGCCTCGTCGAGCACGAGAATCGGCGCGTCGCGCAACAGCGCCCTGGCGATGGCGACCCGCTGGCGCTGCCCGCCGGACAAGCGAATGCCGCGCTCGCCGACGATGGTCTGATAGCCCTGGGGGAGTTGACTGATGAAGCCGTGGGCATTGGCGGCGCGCGCCGCGCCCTCCAGCTCTTCCTGGCTCGCGTCGGGGTTGCCGAATCGCAGGTTATCCTCGACGCTGCCGTGGAACAGATAGGTATCCTGATTGACGACCGCAATGTTGCGATGAATATCCCGCGGCTGGAGTTCCCGCAGGTCGTGCCCGCCGATGCGTACACTGCCCGCCTGGGGATCGTAGAAGCGCAATAGAAGACGCACGATGCTCGACTTGCCGGAGCCGCTCGCGCCGACGATTCCGACGCGCTCCCCGGCGCTCACATGGAAGCTCAGATCCTGATGCGCCTGTCGCCGCCCACCCGGATAAGCGAAGCTCACGTGATCGAAGCTGACCGTCGGCACGAGTTGCTCCTGCGCCGCCACCGAATCGTCGCGGGGAGTAATCGCGGGCCGTGCTTCCAACACCGCCAATATTCCCTTGGCAGAAGACAGGCCAACCATGCCCTGATGCAACAGCGCGCGCATGTCGCGCTGGGGTCTGTAAACTTCGATGCCCATCATCAGAACGATGAGCAGCACTTCCAGACTCATGTTCCCGGAGCTGACACGGTAGGCACCGTATCCGAGGGTCACGGCCGCACCCACGGCGAGGCCCGTATCGACGATGCCCCGGGAAAGCGAGTTGGTGGCGAGAACCCACATGGTGGCGCGAAACAGCTCGTGGGCCTTGTGGGCGAGAAGCCTGGCGCGCGCGCCACTCTGACCGAACGCCTTGAGGGTGGCGAAACCCTGGATAGCGTCCAAAAATTCTGCCGCAAACGCCGCATAAGCTTGCTGGCGACGCATACTGTTGCTGCTGTCCCACTTCTGAAACACCGACGGCGCGATCAGCGTGACCAGCGCGAAGCCGAACATCACCAGCGCCACGGGAAAGTCCAGAGTCGCGATCAACGCGAAGACGATCACCGGAGTCAGCCATGCGACGAACAATTGCGGCAAATACTGGCCGAAGTAGGTCTCGAGCTGCTCGACTCCGTCGACCATGGCAAGCAGTACATCACCGGTGCGCTCGAGTCCGAAATGGGCGGGACCCAGCACGACGATCTTGTCAAACAGACGATCGCGAAGCACGAGCTGTACGCGCGCGGCGGTGCGATGCGCGATCATGTTGCGCCAATACTCGAGCACGCCGCGCAGCACCATGACCCCCGCCACCAGCGCCACCGGCAGGATCAGCGACTCCGTGGGCGCTCCGGCAAACACCTGGGCCAACAGCCAGCCGAGCAAGGCCAGGCGGCCGATCCCCACCAGGGCGGCCAACAAGCCTACGGATACGGCGCCGGCGATGCGCCAGCGCAGCCCTTCGGTGAACTGCCAGAGTCGACTGTCGAGAAACATCGTGGGGCACGATAACCCCGTGGCCAAACACTCGCAAATGACCTTTGCTGGGCCAACCCATGAGTCATTCTCATGCGCCCGCCAGGCGGCCTGGAGGCGAGAGTCGCAGGTGGGATAGCCCCCGATTGCGGCTATTTATCGAGCATTCGCATGGCCCTTTCGACGCTGCGGCGCATGCGATTGAAGGAACCAGCGAGGGTCGCCATTTCGTCGCTGCCACTGACATCGAAGGCGGGAACTTCCAGGTCACCCTTACTCACCTGATCGGCGATTTCCGACATGGTCGTGGCGGGCCGAATCACGATGCCCTTGAGCATTGCGTTGAGAACAATGATGAAGGTGGCGAACATCACGACCAACAGACCCATGAAAACCACGAAGGCGAGCCGTGCTTCCTGAAGGGCGCCCGTGAGCGGTACCGAGACAATCTGGGCGCCGACGATTTCGTTGAGCTTCCACCCGAAACCGTTGGCGGACCCGTATTTCGTCAGCAGTGTTTTCGGAGCCTTTGCGGGATCGCCGTGACAGGCGAGGCAGGCATTGTCGGTAATCTCGAGCGGCCGTGCCAGATACAGGGAATCGCCGTGGATGGTGGGACGCACGCCGATAATATCCTTGGCGCCCGGATTGGCACGCAGCTCCTCGATTACTTCGGTCTCCCAGTCGGAGGCCTTGTCACGGGAATTGGTGGGATTGAGGACCGCCGCCCTGTAGGAATAGTCCGAGAAATTCTCACCCATTCTATTCAAGGCTTGAATGGCGGCGTAGGCCGCCACCGATTGAGGCAGAAATTTCTCACCCATGTGGGGGCTGAGCAAGGATTCCACCTCGGCCTGCGTGTACGTCTGCATGGCAGTGGCGGCTTCCATAACCAATGTCGCGCGCTCGACTGCATCCTTTTGCGCGTTGGCGTGCAGGATCGCGAAGGAGAGATAGCCGGTTACCAGCAATCCAACGGAAAAAATCGCCAATATTACGACATTGAACTTCGCTTTTAGCTTCATGCTGCCTCTCTGTGTATGCCGAACCCAGCTGCCCCTAGGAGTCTAGACCGAATATTGGCCTGGAAAGGGGATGGGGGGGGACAGATTTCAAATCTGTCCCCGGCACTGCCTGTCCCCGGCACCGATTCAGGAGAGCTTGCTCAAGAAGTCGTCGCGCTCGGCCGGATCCGTGAGCTCTTCGGCAAGCCGGTCGTAGAAGTCGTCCCGCGTCGCGCACTCGGCATGGGCCCGCTTGACGATGATGCGGGCGATGGGGCCGATATGATGGGCCAGATTCTTCTCGGCCGTTTTGAGCTCGCTCTCGTCGAGATCCAGCAGCGGCTCTTTCGGCGCGGATTCGATGCGTTGGCGATCCCCGTTGGAGATGCTCGGAAGTACACCTTCGCGTTGCGCTTCGCGCAACTTGTTCACCTTGTCGACGAAGCGTGCCTGGGCGCCATCGGTGAGGATGAATCCGGCGAGAAAGCTGGTCAGTTCGTCGAAATTCGCGGCCTTGGGCACGGCCGGCGCCACCACCCGGCGGGCGAGCGCGCCGACGAATTCCTCCAGCACCTTCTCCAGTGCCGCCACCATGTCCGGCGAGCAAACAAAGGGAGCGCCGGCCCCCCGTGGCATGAATACGGTCTCGGCGGCACCCTCCGGGAGCAGAATGTCGATGTCCGTATCGGTCGCCATGATGGTGCGTGCGTCGGCCTTACTCTTCTTTTCCTCCATCTCGCGTATGGGGCGAAGCACGTTGAGAACGGCCTGGGCGTCCTTCGGCCGATCCTTGGCGTGGGGTTTCAACATCCACTCGATGGTCTTGATGAAGACAGGACTGCACCGGGGCGCGATGATCTTCAAGGCCTGAGTGACTGGATCCGGGTCGTCGTCGTAGATGGAAGTAAGGCGGTCCGTGGCCGGCGTCGGCGCGGCGCCCACGATGCAATGGTAAATCGTCGCACCCAGGGCATAAATGTCCGACCAGGGTCCTTGCTTGTCACCCTTGCTGTACTGCTCGAAGGGTGCGTAACCCGGCGTCAGCATGACGGTCATGGCCGAGCTCTGCTCCTCCAGGGCGCGCCGCGCGGCGCCGAAGTCCAGCAGCACGGCAGGGCCGTTTTTACGCAGAAAAATATTGGACGGCTTGATGTCGCGGTGCAGGTAGTGCTTTGAGTGAACGACGCTCAAGCCTTCGAGAATTGGTACGACAATATCCCGAATTTCCGTTTCATCCAGGGTCACGACCCGTTCCAGGTGAGAAGACAATGCCTCACCATCCTCGTAGTCCATGACCAGGTACGCGGTCCCGTTGGCCTCCAGAAACTGGGTGACGCGAACGATGCTGGGTTCGCGAAACTTGGCCAGCACGCGGCCCTCCTCGAGAAAGCGCTTCAGGCCATACTCGTATGCGTCACCATCGTTCTGGGCAGCGAGATGCAGGGTGGTGCCGTTGGAACCGCGAAAGGCAAGTCCCGAGGGGAAGTATTCCTTGATAGCCACACGCCGCTCGAGGCGGCTGTCGTAGGCACCGTAGGTAATGCCGAAGCCACCCGTGCCGAGCACCGTTCGAATCTCGAAACAGTCGATCTGTGTCCCGGCGGGAAGAGCCAGCTCGTGGTTCGGCATCATGGGCTGATGGAGGGCGATCGACGGCGGACTCTGACGTGTGCGTGGATGCTCCTGGCCAGTCTTCCTGTGGTCACGGTCGGGAGTCTTTCCAAATCCTGCGAGTCTAGGCGCCTACAACTTTAGCAGGTTCCTGGGGGCCTGCGAACGCCCTTGTCACGCCAGGAAGTGTGGACACCGTCACATTTGGGCCCCGCTCCGGCTTCACCGTGCCTCGCGCTGGGCGGGATTGAGCGTGCTCAGGATGATAATGGCGGCACCTGCCGATGCATTCGAAGTCGGGACCTGGCCAAATGCCAGTGCATGCTATCTGATAAGCGGTACACTCTCCCTTCGACAGGCCCACCCACATAACAAGTTTCTCCTCGCCACCATGACCCACGGAATGATTGTCGCGCCGCAGCCCGAGGCGGTGGAAGCCGGCGCGTTGGCTCTGAAGCGCGGCGGCAACGCCGTGGATGCCGCCATTACCTGCGCGCTGGTGCAGGGCGTGGTGGACCCCTGCATGACCGGCATCGCCGGTTTCGGCAGTCTGCATCTCTACCTTCCCGGCGAAGCTTTTCACGGCTTCATCGATTTCCACACGAAGGCGCCGGGCGCTGCCCGCGAGGACATGTGGGCCGATCGCATCGAAGGCGAGGCCCGGGACGGCTTCGGCTTTTTCCTGCGCGACCGGGTCAACGAAGTCGGCTACCAATCCATCATGGTGCCGGGAAACCTCAAGGGCTACTTCGAGGCCGTCGACGCCTACGGCACGATGGATTGGCAGGATGTCATCAAGCCCGCCATCGCGCAGGCCGATGCCGGATTCATCGTACGCCCGCACGTGTACGATTTCTGGACCAAGAGCCACGATTTTGGCCGCGTTGCGACCAGCGACAAACTCGCCTTCACCCCCGCCGGCCGGCGCATCTATTATTGCAATGACGGTGCGCTTCCGCGCCCCGGCGAGCGCTTGCGCAATCCCGAGATGGCGGAAAGTCTCAGGCGCATCGGCAAGGGCGGCGCGGATGTCTTCTATACCGGAGACATGGCCGAGGAGATGGTCGCCGACATCCAGGCCAATGGCGGTTTGCTGTCGCTCGAAGATCTTGCCGCCTACCGCACACGGCGAATCGAACCCATCTGGACCGACTATCGCGACTATCGCGTAGCCAGCAACCAACCGCCGGGGGGCGGTGTCATGGTGCTCGAGATGCTGAACATTCTCGAGAATTTCGATCTTGGCGACATGGGGCACAACACGCCCGAGTATATTCGCGTCGTCAGCGAAGCCATGAAGTACGCCACTATCGACAAAGACACCCGCGTCGGCGATCCTGATTTCAGCGATGTTCCCACCGACGTGCTCATTGACAAGGACTACGCCACGGAGCTTGCGGAAATTATCGCCAGGGGTGAACAAACCCATGTGGAGCGCCTGGACAGTGTGTCGGAATCCCGGGATACCACACACATTTGTGTCACCGACGAGCATGGTAACGCCGTTTCTCTTACCCATTCCCTGGGAATGCCGTCCGGGGTCGTCAGCGAAGGTTTGGGCTTCATGTACAACGGCTGCATGAGCGTTTTCGACCCGCGCCCGGGACATACCGGCTCCATCGCCCCGGGGAAGAGCCGCTTTACGGCCATGGCGCCGACCATGATTTTCGATGATGACAGTCTGCGCATCGTCATCGGTGCGCCCGGCGGCACCTGGATTACCATGGGCGTATTGCAGGGCATTCTCAACGTCCTCGACTTCGATATGTCCATATTGGAGGCAATCGCGGCGCCGCGCTTTACCGCCAACAGCGATGTCATCGATGTCTGCAACCGCATACCGCGATTCGTGAGCGAGGAGCTCGAAGCCATGGGCTACAGCGTCGCCCGCAGCTACCTCTCCTATACCTTTGCCGGCGTGCACGCTATCAAGGTAGAGGGCGGAAATTGGTCCGGAGCCGCCGATCCGGGACGCGACGGAATGGCGTTGCAGGTATAGGAATGCAACGATGCCGTGGCGCTGGCTTGACAGTGGCCTGTATCCGATGTCAGGCTACTTTTATGTCCGGGATCCGAGTTCTTTTCGCGCAATTTTGGTGGTCGCCCTGAATCCAGGGCGGTCGCGGGCACGTTAAATATTGGATCCCGGAGCCGCCACGGTATTGGCGGCTCTTTAATTTCTCCCGCCTCCACCGTCGTGATTCCCACCGATCCTCAGCAACCAGGAACCGAGTGAGGCACGATAATGACAGCGTCGAAAGAAGCGCAAGAAGCACCCAGCTCCTTTGACACCCCTTGCGGAATCCGCATACACCGCAGTGAGCGCGCCGAGCGGTATGCCGACGGTGTGCTGCCACTGGAGTCGTCTCTTGACAGGCATCGCGGCGCGCTGCTCACATCATCATTCGAATACCCCGGCCGCTACACCCGCTGGGACATTGGCTTCGTCAATCCACCGCTGGTCTTCACAGCCCGCGCTCGCAGGTTCAGCTTCGACGCGTTAAATGATCGCGGGGCTTTACTGCTCGCACCCATCGGCAAGGCCCTCGGAAATCTCGATGCCCTGGCAGCCCTGGATGTATCGCAGAACAGCATCACTGGAACGGTACGCACGTCCGATGATTGGTTTCCCGAGGAGCTGCGCAGCAAGCAGCCAACAGTATTCTCGGTGTTGCGCGCCGTCTGCGCGGCCTTGCGATCCGACGACCCCTACCTCGGATTCTATGGTGCATTCGGCTATGAGCTCGCCTTCCAGTTCGAGCCCGTTCGCCTGCGCCTGACACGGGAGGCCGATGAGCGCGACCTGGTGCTTTACCTGCCTGACGAAATTCTCATCGTGGATCACCGCCGCGAGCAAGCCACTACTCACCGCTACGAATTCGAGTTCGACGGCGCGAGTACCGAGGGCTTGGCCCGAGATGGTGCCGACGAACCTTACTCACCGGCGAGCACCGTGGAACGTGAGTGCGATCACGCCGCCGGAGAGTACGCCGCTACCGTGCGTACCGCCATCGAGGCTTTCAGGCGCGGCGATCTCTTCGAGGTGGTGCCCGGCCAAACTTTCTTCGAGCTCTGCCCGGCGCCGCCGTCGGAAATATTTGCACGGTTGAAAAAACGCAATCCAGCTCCCTACGGCGCACTCATCAATCTGGGGGAGAAAGAATACCTGGTGGCGGCATCACCGGAGATGTACGTACGCGTCGACGGGCGCCGCATCGAGACCTGCCCCATATCCGGCACCATTGCGCGGGGCAAGAATGCCATCGGAGACGCGGCACAGATACTGAAGCTGCTGAACTCCGAGAAGGAAAAATCGGAACTCACCATGTGTACCGACGTGGATCGCAATGACAAGTCGCGGGTGTGTGTAGCGGGTAGCGTGCGCGTCATCGGCCGGCGGCAACTCGAACTCTATTCGCGCCTGATACACACGGTCGATCACGTCGAGGGGACACTGCGCGAGGGCTTCGACGCCCTCGATGGATTTCTTGCCCACACCTGGGCAGTCACGGTGACCGGGGCGCCGAAGCAACACGCCATCCAGTTCATCGAAGACCACGAGCACTCGCCGCGCCGCTGGTACGGCGGGGCCATGGGTGTCGTCGGCTTTGACGGCAACATGAACACCGGCCTGACGTTGCGTACCGTGCGCATCAAAAACGGCATTGCCGAGGTGCGCGCCGGCGCGACGCTGCTGTTCGAGTCGGACCCGGACGCCGAGGAAGCGGAGACACGCTTGAAAGCCTCGGCACTGTTGGATGCCATTCGGCGTGACGACGGACCTGTTTCTGAAACACCCATTGACGTCATCGATCGGCCGGGCGTGGGCAAGAAAGTGCTGATGGTGGATCACGAAGACTCGTTCGTGCACACGTTGGCGGGTTATTTTCGCGAAACCGGCGCCCAGGTGATCACCTATCGCTCGGGATTTCCCCTGGAAAAACTCGCCGAGGAAGCGCCGCACCTGGTGTTGTTATCACCGGGACCCGGACGACCGGATGATTTTGACCTCAAAGCCACTATCGCGGCGGCGTTGCAGGCGAATCTGCCCATGTTCGGAGTCTGTCTTGGCCTGCAAGGCATCGTCGAGTACTTTGGCGGAGAACTCGACATTCTTCCCAAACCCATGCACGGCAAAGCCTCGACGGTGCGCGTATTGGGCGGCAGGCTGCTTGAAAGCCATCCGCGGGAGTTCGACGCCGGGCGTTATCATTCATTGATTGCCAAACGCGATACGCTGCCCGAGGCGCTCACTGTTACGGCCGAGACACCGCAAGGCGTTGTCATGAGTATCGAGCACGTGGAGCTGCCCGTAGCAGCCGTTCAGTTTCACCCCGAGTCCATTCTCAGTCTCGAAGACAAAATCGGGCACCGGTTGGTGGACAACGTATTGCGGATTCTGGCGAGGTCAACATGAAAATTGCGGTCATGGGCAGCGGAGGCGTCGGCGGCTACTTCGGCGCGCGGCTCGCCGCAGCGGGAAACGACGTCACTTTCATCGCACGGGGCGCGCACCTGGCAGCGATCAAGAGTCAGGGATTGCAGGTACGCAGTCCCCGAGGGGATGTTCACATAAATCCTGCCGAGGCTTGCGAGGACGCGGCTGCCGTCGGGCCGGTGGACATCGTTCTCTTCGCCACCAAGCTCTACGACACGGAGAGCGCGGGGGAGCTGTGCAAACCACTGGTCGGCACCGATACGGCGGTGATATCACTGCTCAACGGTGTTGACAGTGAAGAGCAATTGAGCCGGATTCTGGGCCCGCAGCACGTGGCCGGCGGCGTCGCGCGCATCAGCGCCGAGATTGCCGCACCTGGCCTCATCCAGCATCACTCGAATTTTGCCAGCATCGAATTCGGAGAATTGGATGGGCGACACAGCGACCGATTACAGGCGTTTCTTCGCGCCGCCGAGGAAGCGCAGATCGATGCGCAACTCTGCGGCGACATTACCGCCGCCATCTGGCAAAAGTTCGTCATGCTTGCCAGCTTCTCGGCGATAACAACTCTGACACGTCTTCCAGCCGGACCCATTCGAGACAATCCGGAGACCTGGAAGTTACTGGAAGCTGCTGCAAGCGAAGCGGGTGCCGTCGCCAGGGCACGGGGAGTGAGGCTTGCCGAAAACGCCGTCGGTGACAGCGTGGCAATGATTCAGAAGTTGCCGGATAGCATGAAGTCGTCGATGCTCGTCGATTTGGAGCGCGGTAACCGACTGGAGCTGGAGTGGCTGTCAGGCGCGGTTTGCCGAATTGGCAGCGAGACCGGTGTCGAGACGCCTGTGCATCGCGTGGTGCTGGCGGCGCTGAGTCCCTTTGCGGCTGGGGAACCTGCATCCTGAGGCCCAGCGAGCCCGCCTGACGACGGCAGGCGCGCCGGCACCCCCTTTGTTGCAATGGCCCCCCGTTGAGCGAATAATCAACTCTCGCCGCGGCCCCGGTCGGCGGCGGTTTCCCATAATAATCAGCTACCTACCCAGCGCCGATTGGGAGAAGTAGCGGAGGAGATTAAAAATGACTCAGGCCCTATCACGTCTATTGTTCATCCTTGGCGTCACCCTGTTTGCAGCCATCAACCCGGCGCTGGCTGGAAAAGCAAACGACACCCTCGTCTGGACCACCGACCGCGAAGTCTCGGTCGCCGACCCCTACTACAACAACACCCGCGAGCTGGTCGTGATCGGCCACACGGCCTGGGACGGCCTGCTGTTCCGCGATCTGGACAGTGGTGAATACAAACCACTGCTCGCCACCGGCTACAAGTGGGTCGACAACGTTACCCTCGAGTTCGATCTGCGCGACGACGTCGTCTTCCACGACGGATCGAGCTTCGACGCCAGTGATGTCGTTTACACCGTCAATCACGTTGCCAACAAGGACAACGGCGTGCTCACGTTCAAGAACGTGAGTTGGATGAAAAGCGCCGAGAAGATGGGTTCTCACAAGGTGCGTATCAACTTGCACAAACCCTTCCCCGCCGCCCTCGCCTATCTTTCCAACGTGGTCTTCATCATGCCTGACGGGCATTACGATAGCGCACCGATGACCGCGGACGGCAAAAAAGAACACGGCGCGGTGAAGGCCAATGGCACGGGCCCCTACAGGATCACCGACCTCATTGCGGGCGACCGTATCGTCATGAAGAGTAACGACACCTACATGAAGAACGGGCCGAAGGGTCAGCCGCAAATCGGCAACATGGTTTTCCGCACCATCAAGGAAGGCAACACGCAGATTGCGGAGCTGTTGACCGGCGGTATCGACTGGATGTGGGACGTACCGAAAGATCAGGCGGACAGAATGTCCAGCATGCCGCAGGTGCAGGTCACCAACGCCAAGACCATGCGCGTTTCGTATATGCAGTTCGATGTCAACGGCAAGAGCGGCCAGGATTTCTTCACCAAGAAGAAAGTCCGGGAAGCCGTTGCCCATGCCATCAATCGCGAGGCAATCGCCACGAATCTGGTGGGTCCGGCATCTGTCGTCATCCCGTCGGCGTGCCATCCGGATCAGTTCGGCTGCGCCCAGGACGTGACCAAGTGGAGCTACGACCCGAGCAAGGCAAAGAAGCTGCTGACCGAAGCTGGTTACCCGAACGGATTCAACTTTGACCTCTATGCCTACCGGCAGCGCGAGTTCACGGAAGCCGTCATCGGCGATCTCGCCAAGGTTGGTATCAAGGCGAATCTCAAATTCATGCAATACCGCGCGCTGCGCGATTTAGTCTGGAGTAATAAGACACCCATCAATCACATGACCTGGGGCTCGAACTCCATTCCGGATGCCTCGGCGATCACCAGCCACTTCTTCTCAGGTGGACGCGACGACTTCGCCAAGGACCCGGAAGTCATGAAATGGCTGGAGACCGCGGATACATCCACCGATCCCGCCGAGCGTAAAGCGAACTACAAAATGGCACTGGAAAAAGTTTCCAGCGAATTGTACTGGCTGCCCATGTTCACTTATGCCAAGTACTATGCGTACGGGAAGGATCTGGACTTCACTCCGACGCCAGACGAAATCCCGCGCTTCTATACCGCCAAGTGGAAGTAATTCCGTCTTGACCATTCCCGGTCCGGCGACGCATCGAATGCACGCCGGGCCGGGATGTAAATTCGGTAAGAAATGGCATGCTGCACTACGCGCTGAAGCGGCTGGGCGTCGCTATCCTGGTCGCCCTGACCGTCTCCATGGTGACCTTCTCGCTGCTGCACCTGACAGGCGATCCCGCCATCGCGCTTGCGGGCGAATCCGCCACCCAGGAGGACATCGAGAACATTCGCCGCGTCTACGGCTACGACAAGCCGTTTCTGGTGCAGTACGCCAACTGGCTCGGCCGTGCCATCAAGGGCGATTTCGGACGCTCCCACTATCTGAAAACTGAGGTCGCCGACGTCGTCTTCGATCGCCTGCCCACCACCATGATTCTGGGTGCCAGCGCGATCACCTTTGCCTTCATCCTGTCGATCCCACTCGGTGTGCTCGCCGCCATCAAACCAAACACCATCTTCGATCGGCTCGCGCTGACCCTCGCCGTCGTCGGCCAGGCACTGCCGAGTTTCTGGTTCGCCCTGATCATGATCTTCTGGCTGGGCATAGAGTGGCGGCTACTGCCAATCTCAGGCACCGATTCCTGGCAGAATTTCATCATGCCGGCTGTGGCGCTCGGGTATTACGTCACCCCGGCGATCATGCGTCTCACCCGGGCCGGCATGCTCGAAGTGCTGGCATCGGATTACATCCGCACGGCGCGTGCCAAGGGCATCAGACCCGGAGCGATTCTGTTCAAGCACGCGCTGCGCAATGCCATCATCCCGGTGGTAGCCCTGTCCGCTGTGCAATTCGGCTTCATGCTCGGTGGCTCTATCGTCATCGAGACCATATTTGCCATCAACGGCCTCGGATTTCTCGCCTGGGAGTCCATTCAGCGCGCCGACCTGCCTATGATGCAGGCCATCGTGCTGGTTCTGGCGTGCTTTTATATCGTGCTCACCTACCTCGCCGATATGTTGAACGCCTTCCTGGATCCGCGAATTCGGGTGGTTTGAGATGACACCACCAAACGGCCCCACCGCCGCCGGCACGGGAACCGTCCCTTCACTGCCCATCGCCGACCAGATTCTGGAGCCGTCACCAGCCGCGCAATTGCGCCGCCGCGTCTTCGGACATGCCGGCATTACGATAGGCGCCGGCGTGCTGATCTTCATCGTCGTGATTGCGTTGCTGGCACCCGTGCTCGCCCCCTTCGACCCCCTGGATCAGGATTTGACCCGACGTGTCATACCGCCTGTCTGGCACGAAACCGGCAGCTGGACCCATGTCCTGGGGACCGACCAGTTCGGTCGTGATTATCTGTCGCGCCTCATCTACGGCGCGCGGATTTCATTGCTCATCGGCTTCGTCGCGATGCTCATATCCGGCGTCATCGGCACGACGCTCGGCGTCGCCGCCGGTTACTTCGGTGGCCGCGTCGACATGGTGGTGAACTTTATCATCACGACGCGCCTCTCCTTGCCGGTAATTCTGGTGGCGCTCGCCGTCGTGTCGTTAATAGGAAACTCACTCTGGATCGTGATCTGGGTACTCGGGTTCCTGATTTGGGACCGTTTCGCGGTAGTCATGCGCAGCTCTGTCCAACAGGTGCGTGACCTCGATTACGTCGCCGCCGCCAAGGCGCTGGGGTGCTCGACCACACGCATTATTCTCAGCGAGATAATGCCCAACATCGTCAACAACTTGATCGTCGTGGCGACTCTCGAAATGGCCCACGCAATTCTACTGGAGGCTGCGCTGTCTTACCTCGGCTTGGGCGTACAACCGCCGGCACCGAGTTGGGGACTGATGATTTCCGAAGGCAAAGGCATGATCTTTTTCGATCCCTGGCTCATCGGGATCCCCGGCGCCGCGCTGTTCGCCATGGTGCTGGCCATCAACCTGCTGGGTGACGGTTTGCGCGACGTAACAGCACCCGAGAACCGTAACTGAACAATGATGGAAGCGATCCTCGAAGTCGACGGACTCACGGTCGATATCCCGGTGGCGGCGGGCGTGCTGCATCCCGTGCGCGACCTGAGCTTTTCCGTCCAGCGCGGGGAAACTCTGTGCATCGTCGGCGAATCCGGTTGCGGCAAGTCCCTCACGTCCCTGGCGATAATGGGGCTGTTGCCGAAAAAGGCCAGGCGGATCGCCCGTACGCTGAGCTTCGAGGGTACGGCCCTACTCGATCTGAGCGAGCGCCGCATGGGGGATCTGCGTGGCAACAGCATGGCCATGATCTTCCAGGAACCGATGACGTCGCTTAACCCGTCCTACACCATCGGCAATCAACTGGAAGAAATGCTCAAGCGCCATCGCAAAGCGTCGACTCGCGAGGCCCGTGATCGCGCCATATTTCTGCTCGAAAAGGTGGGTATCACGTCGGCCGCCAGCCGCCTGACCCAGTATCCACATCAGCTGTCTGGTGGACTCCGGCAACGGGTCATGATCGCCATGACATTGATGTGTGACCCGGATCTGCTCATTGCAGACGAACCGACTACGGCACTGGACGTCACCATTCAGGCACAGATTCTGCTGTTGCTCGCAGAGTTGCAGCGGGAGTTCAACATGGGGTTGATCCTGATAACCCATGATCTCGGCATTGTCGCTCGCGTTGCGGATCGCGTCGCCGTGATGTACGCCGGGCAGATCGTGGAGTCCGGCAGCGTAAAACAGATATTCGAAAATCCTACGCATCCCTACACCCAGGGCTTGCTCGAGTGCATTCCGATCCCGGGAAAAACGCCACCGGGGGCGCATCTGGGATCGATTCCCGGCATCGTGCCGGCGCTCATCGGTGATCAGACGGGCTGCAGCTTTGCCGATCGTTGCAAATACGCAGATCCGGAATGCGCCGAACTCAGGGTCGACTTGCGTGCCGCACATGACGCCGGGCATGTTTATCGTTGCGTATTGACCGCGGACCAGTGCGCGCAAAATCGGCACGGGGAGAGTGCTGCATGACGGAGGTCATACTGGAGGCACGAAATGTTTATAAGACATTTCAAATCAGCGCCGGCGCGTTCCGCCCCAAGCGTCCGCTGCATGCCGTCAACGGCGTTTCGCTGAAAGTTCATCGCGGTGAGGTCCTCGGCCTGGTGGGGGAATCGGGCTGCGGCAAAACGACGTTGGCAAAGATGCTTCTGGGTTTATTGCCGCAAAGCAGCGGAGAATTGTTGGTCGACGGTGAGCCCGTGGGTGATGCACATCGCCTGCATACGGCGCGCATGATCCAGCCCATTTTCCAAGACCCGTATTCTTCGCTGAATCCTCGTAAATCGGTCGGTGCAATCATTACGCTGCCGCTGAAAGTTCAGAACGAGCCGAATCCGGAGACCTGGCGAAAACGCGTCGAAGATATACTGGATATCGTCGGGCTACCGAAACAGGTTTACGGCAACTACCCGAACCAACTCTCAGGTGGCCAGCGTCAACGCGTCGCCGTCGCCCGCGCGCTTATCAACAGGCCCCAGGTGGTCATTTGCGACGAACCGACCTCGGCGCTGGATGTCTCCGTGCAATCTCAAATTCTCAACCTGCTGCAGGACCTGCGTGAAGAGCTCGGCCTCACCTATGTGCTCATCAGTCACAACCTGGCGGTAGTCGAACACATGGCAACGCGCATGGCGGTCATGTACCTGGGGCGCGTCGTCGAGGAGGGGGAGAGTCAACGCCTTTTCAAAGAACCCCGGCACCCATACACTCGTGCCCTGCTCCAGTCGGTGCTCACACCGGAGCCCGATCTCGGCATTCCCGATGCACATCTCGGCGCTGTCTACCCCAATCCCGTGGATCCGCCCTCGGGTTGCACATTTCATCCCCGTTGCATCGATGTCATGGGGAACTGCTCGCGCGAGGCGCCCTCACCCATCCCCACCGAGAACGGCCACGTGGAGTGCCATCTTTACGACACGGACGCGGCGGCATGACCATGGACAAGGCCGAGACACGCGAGAAGGTCATCGAGTGCGCTCTCGCTGACTACGACGACGGCCACTACATGGCGGAACTGAGACGCCGGGTCGCCATTCCCACCGAAAGTCAGAACCCCGAACGCCTGCCGGATCTGTACCGTTATCTCAACGAAGAGATCGGACCCGCATTCGAGGACATGGGTTACGAGTGGCGGGTGTTCGATAATCCGTTCGAAGGACAGGGTCCGGTGTTGCTCGCGGAACGCATCGAGGATCCGGGCTTGCCGACGGTGCTCGGCTACGGACACGGAGACGTGATACGCGGTTACGAGGACCAGTGGCGCGAGGGGCTGGGGCCCTGGAACATCGTCCAGGAAGGCGACCGGTTCTACGGACGTGGTACCGCCGACAACAAAGCCCAGCATACGGTGCACATGCGGGCACTCAAGTGTGTGCTCGGCGCACGTGACCGGCTGGGTTTCAATTCCAAGTTTTTAGTGGAAACCGGCGAGGAGAACGGGTCCAAAGGCCTCGAGGAAATCGTCCGCGACAATCGCGACCTCTTCGCCGCCGACGCCTTCATTGCCTCCGACGGTCCGCGGGTCAGTGTTGAGCGTGCCAACCTCACCCTCGGTAACCGGGGTGCTATGAACTTTGATCTGGTGTGCGAGTTGCGAGAGGGTGGCCATCATTCCGGCAACTGGGGGGGGCTGCTCGCCAACCCGGGGATCATCCTCGCCCACGCCATTGCCAGCATCACCACGGCCAAGGGGCGCATCCAAATTCGCGAGTGGCTGCCTGAACCGATCCCCAATTCGGTACGCGACGCACTCAAGGATGTGGCACGCCAGGGCGGTCCGGGTGCTCCTGAGATGGATCTCGCCTGGGGGGAGCCCGACCTCACCCAGCCAGAGAAAGTCTATGCCTGGAACACATTCGAGGTACTCGCCTTTCGTACCGGGAATCCCGACAACCCGGTTAACGCCGTCCCACCGAAGGCCACGGCGCACTGCCAGATCCGCTTCGTCGTGGGTTCCGACTCGGACGACTTTCTGCCGGCGCTGCGCAGACATCTGGATGCCCACGGTTTCCAGCAGGTGAGTATCCAACCACCGCCGGCGGGAAACGCCGCGGGCTTCAAACCGGCGCGCACTGATCCCGACCACCCGTGGGCGCGCTGGGTGGCCGCATCCATCGAACGCACCACCGGCGAGAAGACCGTGGTGCTGCCGAACTCCGGCGGATCGATTTGCAATTACATTTTTCACGACCATTTAGGCGTTCCAACTATCTGGATCCCCCACTCCTATACCGGCTGCTGTCAGCACGCCCCCAACGAGCATATTCTCGGCAGCATCACCCGCGAGGCCATGGCCATTACGGCTGCGCTTTACTGGGATCTGGGGGAATCACCTCCAGGCGCACACTGAAGACCAAGGACACCTGCGATGACCAAACCCTGCGATCTCCCGGCTGGCGAAGCACGGCGTCTGATCGGAACCAAAGAGTTGTCGCCCGTCGAGTTGCTGCAATCTTGCGTCGATCGCATTGAAGCAGTTAACCCCACCGTCAACGCGATGGTCGCAACCTGTTATGACCGCGCCAGGGAGGAGGCCGAAGCGGCAGAGCGCGCGGTCATGCAGGGCGAGCCCCTGGGTCCCCTGCACGGATTACCCTTTGGGGTGAAGGACCTCAACCTTACCGAGGGCGTGCGCACCACATTTGGCTCGCTCATCCACGAGGACTTTGTGCCGGAAGAGGACGAGCGCATGGTCGCGGACCTGCGCGCCGCCGGCGCCATCTTAGTGGGTAAGACCAATACCCCGGAGTTCGGCGCGGGCGCCAATACAGTCAACAAAGTTTACGGCGCCACCGTCAATCCCTTCGACACCGCCAGGACCTGCGGTGGCTCGTCGGGCGGCTCGGCGGTGGCGCTCGCGACCGGCATGTTGCCTTTGTGCACCGGCTCCGACACCGGCGGCAGTCTGCGTATCCCGGCGGGTTTTTGCGGAATTACCGCCATCCGCGCCACACCCGGTGTGGTGGCGTCCGAACGCCGCATCGTCGGCCATACGACCTTCAGCGTCCAAGGGCCCATGGCCCGGTCGGTACAGGATGCGGCGCTCATGCTCGGCGTGATGGCCGATCATGATCCGAGAGATCCCCTGTCCCACGCGTTTAGCGCCGAATCCCTGGAGACCGTCGAGCCCCTTGACCTGTCGACGCTGCGCGTCGCCGTGTCGCCGGATCTCGGCTTCGCTCAGGTCGATAGCGGCATTCGCGAAACTTTCGCCGCCTGCGTGGATGAGTTCCGCCCTGCCTTCGGCGAATGTGTCGAGCGCAGTCCCGAGATGGAGAGCGCGAGTCGCGCTTTCTGGCTGATTCGCGGAGTGAGTTTTCTTGCTGGCCTTCTGGAACCCTATCGCCAGCACAAGGATCTTCTCGGCCCGAACGTCGTCAGTAATATCGAAGCGGGACTCGCCATGAAGCCCGAGGACATCGGCTGGGCGTTCGCTGAAGAAACGCGGCTCTACCGTGCACTGCAATCTTTCTTCGATGAAGTGGACGTACTCATTTGCCCCACGGTCGCGGTGCCGCCTTTTCCCGTGGAGCAGCTCTTCTGCACGCACATCAATGGCGTCGAGCTCGAAAACTACATTCAGTGGGCCGATCTGACTTCCGGCCTGACGCTCACGGGGCACCCGATTGTGTCGATCCCCTGCGGCCTGGATCCCACGGGCACACCTTTCGGCCTACAAATCGTGGGGCCCCGGCGACACGCCGAGCGCTTCGTCATCGCCGTGGCCGCCGCGATGGAACACTACGCCGAGGGACGCCCACGTATCGCCCGACCGGTACCGGATATCGATTCATTGTCCGGGTAGCGGCGGAGGCTATCTAACGGCGATCGTGGTGCATGGGGCACGGTTGCTGACCTTGCGCGACACACTTCCTTCAAAAAGCGCCTGAAGGTCGTTCAACCCACGGCTGCCCATGATGATACAGTCAATGTTCTCCTTCTTGGCGCAGGCGAGAATACGCGCCGCTGGATCGCCGTCCCCTATCACGGTGGCTATATTCGACACACCTTTTCCTTCTGCGTCGGACCGCGCCGATTTCAGTATGTGCTGAGCGAGTTTCACTAACATATCGGACGGGATATGTTTCGCGTCATACGGATCGCCGACCTCTATCCTGCTATCGACTGTCTGCAATCGTTGCACCTCCGCTATCGCTTCTTTGGTCCAGCCCTCGACCTCGGAAAATCGGCGAATCTCCTCGGCATCGAGATTACGCATCAATACATGAAACAGGACCAATCGCGAATCGAATTTCTGCGCCAGGGCGATTGCCATGTCGAGCGCCTTTTCAGCGTGATTCGATCCGTCCAACGCACACAAGATGTTATTAATCATTGTTAGTTCCCCCGTCACCGCTCACCAGTATCAATGAGCGCTCGAATCTCTCTCTTTACCGAATCGCCCACGTAGGTCGAAACACTCAAGAATGCATCGATAAACCTTCGAGCATCTTCAGCATCAGAGTCTTCCTTCATGAATTCCCGAACGCGGACCAGCCCAGATGACAAGGCTTCGCGCTCTTCCAGAAGATAGTTGAATTGGGCATCGCATGCGGGGATCGGTGCTGGATAGTTCCGAATCTCGTCATTCACCCGGCGCATCTCCTTCTCCAGATGCTGTTGAACCATCGTCCAGGTAGAAATGTCTCGCGTCATCTTCACTCGCATCAATCCTCGGCGGCCACGTAGTCGTAGACGCCAACGCCTTGCACGACCATGAATTTGCATGCCTGGTCATCGACTCCCGCCACCAGATGCGGTGTTCCAGGTTCCACCGCGCAGGTCCCGCCTGCTTCCAGCACGTGAACGCCGTCGGGATTGCGAGTCGTGATCTGCATCGGACCCTCCATGCAGAAGAAGGTGTCGGTAATATTATTGTGGTAATGCCAGGGCACGCATTGTCCTTCGCCGAGAACCAGTAGCCGAACCCGTAGATTCGGCGCTTCGGCAATCGTCTCGCGTCGTTTGGCCGCATAGCTGCCCTCTGGGCTGGTCATGGCTTATCTCGCTGTTGCGCCTGCAATCGAACCCAAACCGCATCCTACGGCCAGTGGAGCCGATTATCCACATCTCCGGGCTAGCTGATTTTGGCTTTTCTCGACGTCAGGGAAGCAGCCAACAGTATTGACGCAAGACCAATGCCGGCGGCCACAATAGCGAGCAGAATAACGCGATCATACCCGCCTCGCTCCCAGACGAAGGCGGCAATCGTCGGAGCGGCCGCAGTGGCGATAATGAAGGGTAACGCAAGTAACCCGGAAATGACGCCAAAGTTGGTCCGACCGAGGAAGTCGGCGGTGATGACGGGGCGCACGATGCTTGTCACCCCGTATCCCGAACCTTGAAATAGGACGAAGGCAACCAGCAGTACCGGAACGGCACTGGTTCCCAAGAGTGCGAGAGCCGCGATTCCCATGGACACGAAGCTGGCAGCCGCGATGCGAAGAATGGATACGTGGCGCTCCGCCGCCATCATGGCGAGCCGGCCCGCAACCTGCATTGGACCTATCATGGATGCGGCCAATATCGCAGTTTCGCCGTGAATTCCGCGCTCGTCCAGGAGTGGCAAGAGGTGGGTCAGCAATATGCCATGTTCCAAGGCGATCATCGCGAACGAAAGGGCCAGCAACCAGAACGTGACGCTTCGCAGAATACGCAACGCTTCTCGTGTTTTGGGACTGGCCGGGTGCAAATGTGATTCGTGGCTCTCCTCCGCCAGGCGGGCTCCCCGCCATATCAGTGGCACGGCCACCAGAGCGACCGCAACGGCGAAAGTCAGGACGGCACCACGCCAGCCTACGAATCCAACCAACACGTAGGCGGAGGGAAATGAGACAGTACCGGCAAAGCCCGCGACCAACGTAATGAGCGTGATAGCCCTCTTCGCCCTGACCCCCATGGCGCGGGTGAGTACGGCAAAGCAAGCTTCGTAAAGAGCACCCGACATGGCAACACCGAGACCGAGCCAGACGACGTAGAACTGCCAGAGTTCCGTGACCTGAGACAATAGGGCGAGGAGGATCGCGCCCAGGAGTGCACAACCCGTAAAGACGAAACGGCCAAAACCGTGATCGATCAGTCGACCGACCACCGGTGCAAGAACGGCCGCGGTAACCAACGATAGCGTCAGAGCTCCCGACAACTCGGTCTTCGACCAACCCAGGTCGCGCTCCCACACCAGAATCAGAGCCGGAAACGAATAGAACATGGCCGCCCAGACAATCGTCTCAGCGATCGCCAGAGGCCACACGATCTGCCGAAACGGTTCGGTTCCGGGGTTACTCACAATAGTGACGAGTTGGCGAGTGCCGAAGAAAGCTCACGAGCTGAACGTCCGATAGTAAATCCATAGTTATCCCGAAATCATGCTGACGTTGACAGTTGACTGATCAGTCCATGCAAATCGCCCAACACCCACAGCTGCGTGATCCGATCATTTTCAATGGTAAACAACGCGGCGCCCGCCCACTCCAGGGTTTTTCCGGTGGGCGCGTATCCGAGGAACTTCCCCCGGTGGTCGCCGACGAAGCGCATTTTTGCAAAGACGCGATTGCCCTCGGCCACGGATTCCTCGATATGGCATCGGTAGTCGTCCAACGCACCCCGAACGTATCTCACGTAGTCCGCAAACCCTTCGTGTCCATACTTCGTGTCGCCAAGGGAGCCTCTGAACGCAATTTCAGGATGGCAAATGTCAAGTATCGCGTTCAGATCCCCTTGGTTCCAGATGTCCTCGTAGAAGCGTCTGACGATATCTACCGAACCTGTCACGACAGCGTACTCGACGCATGCTCGCTGCTCAGAAAACAGTACTGCACCAAACCGTGCAAGCCCTTTTTCTTGCGCCACTCCAGCGTCATGCCAAGCTTCTCCAGTACACGATGTGATTTGGCGTTGTCACCCCGAGACAGGGCGACGATGCGCTGGAGCCCGAGTACTTCGACGCCAAAGCAGATCGCCGCTCGGGCGACCTCCGTGGCCAAACCACGTCCTCGGAATTGCGGGTAGAGTCCATAACTCAGTTCGACGTCCGAACCGTCTTCGAGCCATCGCAACCCACACTCCCCGGCAAACTCGTGGGTGATTCCATCTTCCACTACCCACATACCGAAGCCATGCTTTGCCCAATGATCAAGCATCCCCTGTACCTGGCTACGAGCGGCCTGCTTTCCCAACACACCGTACTTGCGAATAGCCATCACCTCTGGATCGGAATAAAAAGCCTCGAAAGCACGCGTATCCTCGGGCTGAACAGGCCTGAGAGTCAATCCGCTGTTCTGAAGTATCGTCACTGTCTGTCTGGTTAGTGACGACGACGGCGCGACCTTGGCGCCTGGATGCCGCCCTGATTGCTCATATTCTGACGAAGTACGGGAAGGCAATGAGCGCACACCCAACTACGACAAGAACAATCATATTCGGGATGAAATATGGAAAAATCATGAGGGCCAATCCGCAGACGAGCGGGACAATTGCATTCTGCTTTCTACCGTACATGAAAAAACCCAACCCGACTGAGCCGAATAGCACGATCCAAAGAAGCAACGATGAATTCAATGCAACCTCGTATGTCCCTTGGCCAGAAAACTCAATGGCGGAATCGAGGGATCTCCGGAGACTACACTTTGTAGTGCTTCATCTCTAAACCAAACCGTGTATCTTGGCGAATGGATCCCAACCAGCATCACGATGCCATTCGTATTCCGCACGCGTCGCGGCCCGTTCAGCAGTTTCCTGACCCAACAGCTTGGCGATCACGGCCAATGACATGTCCATGCCAGCCGATACCCCGGAGGAAGTAAAGAACTTGCCGTCCTCTACCCAGCGTGCCTGTTTCGCCCAGTTCACTTTTTTCCCCTGTGAAGTCGCCCACTCGAACGCCATCTTATTTGTCGTCGCCCGAACATCATCCAGCAATCCGGCTCTTGCGAGAAGCGCGCTGCCTGTACATACGGACGTGACATAGGTCGCATTCGCGGATTGGAGTCGCAACCAATCCAGGATTACCTGATTATCTACCTCCCTGCGCGTCCCTCGTCCGCCTGGCACAAGCAGGAGATCGTAGTGGCGCTCTTGGTCGAACAAATATTCGACGACTGACTTCGGTCCCTGCCGACTCGCGACTTCGCCGCCTTCCTCTGCCACCATACAAATATCGAAGTGGTCGTCCGCCATTCCATACATCTCCAGCGGACCAAAGGCGTCCAACAATTCGAACTCATGGAAGAGAACAACTCCAATTGACCATTTAGTATTCATTTTTCCCTTGGCTTGTCAGCTGCCGCCATACTTGCTCTAGTGTTGATGATTTTCAATCCATTCACGTGTCATTTGCTGGGCTTCCACGATCTGGGCGGGGGTTAGATGCTCCGAAATACTATTGAGGTGTATGATCATCAAACTGTTTCCGTATTCGACTGCAATATTGAGCCACATATATGCTCGAAGGTAGTCTTGCGCGACACCCGTTCCTGCAGCGTACATGAAAGCCAGATCGTGTTGAGCCAGGGGGTGGCCTTGCTCAGCAGCGTTGTTGTACCACCTCACCGCTTCGGTGTCGCTCTGAGGGACTCCCCAGCCATTGTCATACATGATGCCGAGCTTGTACTGTGCGACGGACACGCCCTGCACCGATGCTTTTCTATACCATCTTGCCGCCTCGACATCGTTCTGCCTTACGCCCCGACCATATTCATACATGATACCGAGATTGTACTGCGCTGCGGCTTGCCCTTGTTCAGCCATTCGCCGCCATTCACTTGGTGCGCCAGCGGAATCGGCAGGCTGAGTCACCTCGAAGTCGCTATTGTGGTCTTGCGCCCAGACCGGGGTAGCTAACAAACAACACATAGCAACAAGCGATCGCATTCGAAATCTCTCTACCATGCTATCGAAGGCCGCGTGAACCCAGTCGAATACACCGCTGTTCATGGCACCTGACGACCAAACTCCGCTACCGACAAGCCGCGTAACGGGTTGTCCGTCGGCTGCAGCGCCTTGTCAAGTAGCGACGCTGGGCCATTCGTCATCTTTTTCTCAGTCGATTGCGTAGCAGATACCCAAACAGAAATGCAAATAACAGCGATATCGTGACCCACAATACATTGCCCAGACGAGATGTTATAGAGTAATCGAAGATCCCAAGCTCCACCTCGGCGAGGCCCACCAAGCTCACCAACCCTGCAATAGCAAACAATATCGACATCAACAAGAAGGCCGCCAGTGCAGCCTCCGGGTTCCATTGTGGTTCGTCGCTCAATTAGCAGCCCAACGCTCCGCATCAACGGAACAATACGCGCGTAGCGGCCGTTGTGTTCCACTGCATGCGCCTGTTATGTGGCATCGTGCATCAGCTCCGTGCATCTCTC